>MHKO01000059.1:83674-86320 GCA_001818435.1 Candidatus Komeilibacteria bacterium RIFCSPLOWO2_02_FULL_48_11 | reverse complement strand
CCAGACAGTGGTGGTAGTGGCGCAAGGCATTGTCAGCGCCGTGTTTGATTATATTCTAAATAAAGGCAGTTTGGAGAAATTTTACTATCTTTGCGATTACACGCCGTTTGCCGCGCCGTTTGGCTATTATCTTAATGAAGACGGTTCTGGTTTTGACTTGCACAAACATTATATTGATCAGATTACCCTCAAAGGCAAAAATGGTTCGGCTTTGCGCCGCATTCCGGATGTTTTGGATTGCTGGTTTGAGTCCGGGTCCATGCCTTTCGCCCAATTGCATTACCCGTTTGAGAATGAGAAAAAGTTTAAAGATAACTTTCCGGCCCAGTTTATAGCCGAGGGCGTGGACCAACCCCGGACCTGGTTTTATTATCTGCACGTGCTGGCTGTGGCTATTATGGGCAAGCCGTCGTTCAAGAATGTTATTGTCAACGGCATTGTGTTAGCCGAAGACGGCAAAAAAATGTCCAAGCGCTTGCAAAATTATCCGGATCCCATGGCCATATTCAATAAGTACGGGGCTGACGCGGTGCGTTATTATTTAGCCTGTTCCCCGGTTCTGCGGGCCGAGGATTTGAATTTTTCGGAAAAAGGGGTGGAGGAGGTGGTGAAGAAGGTGCTACTGATACTTTATAATGTCTTGAGTTTCTATAAGTTATATAGCGACCCGAATGACCCGAATAAACATCCGAATGACGCGAATATTTTAGATGAATGGATGATAGCAAAGACGTGGCTTTTGATAGATGAAGTTGCAATTGCTTATAATTCTTATGATTTAAATCGCGCGGCCAGGCCAATAACTGGGTTTATTAATGATCTATCTACTTGGTATCTGCGCCGATCGCGGGATCGTTTTAAGGGTGATGATGAAAAAGACAAAAAGGCTGTATTAGGAACTTTAAGATGGACTCTTGAGCAGTTGGCGCTTGTTATGTCACCGGTTATGCCATTTACTGCCGAATATGTCTGGCAAGAATTAGGCAACAAAGAATCAGTTCATTTAGCCAAGTGGCCTGATAAACAAAAAATTAAAGAAGTAGGTCATATTATGAATCGTATGGATGCGGCTAAGATTATAGTTGAACTTGGATTGGCCAAGCGGGCAGAAAAGGGAATTAAAATAAGGCAGCCGCTGCAAAAAATAATTGTTAAAGGCGAAGAACTTGATAAAGAGTATACTCAACTTATTATAGACGAACTAAATGTTAAGACTGTTGAATTCCAAAAAGGCGATGGCGAGCACGTTGTAGTTGAACTCGATATGGCTATTACGCCAGAATTAAAATTAGAAGGTCATTTACGAGAATTAGTCCGTACCATCAATGGTCGGCGCAAAAAGGCGGGCTTGACGCCGGGCGATGTCATCGCGGTTACTTATCAAACCGATTCAGAAGAACTGAGAAAAGTTTTTGTTCAATATGGCGAGGCATTGAAGAAAGCCGTGATTGCGGGGGAGATAAAGTCATCGGAGAATGACGGGGAAACTATGGAAATCAATGGTGAGCAGATAAAAATTAGTATTCAGAAATACAAGTTACAAGTTACAAGTTTCAAGTTACAAGACAGAGAAGAATTTTGCGGAAATCTTGAAACTGGAAACTTGTAACTTGTAACTTTCCTCCCATGGCAACTTATAAAACAAAAGCCATTATATTATCCTCCTATCCTTACCGCGAGCACGACCGGATAATTTCTTTTTTTTCCGAACAATATGGTAGAATGGAAGCTCGGGCTCGGGGCGCGCGCAAGCTCTCTAGCAAGCTGGCCGGGCATCTTGAACCTTTTATAGAAACCGAACTCCTGTTGGCGGCTGGCCGGCGCTGGGACATTCTGGCTGGCAGCCGCACTTTGCAGTCGCGCCAGAAACTTCGCTCTTCCTTGGAACTGGTGGCCCTGGCTTCGCTTTGCGCCGAAGCCGCCAAACTCATTACCCGGCCCCAAGCCGCTGACCAAAGAATCTTCAATGTTTTAAAAAGCACCTTTTCTTATCTTGAAGACGAGCGTTTAAGTTTGGCTCATAAACAATCTTTGGGAATTTCTTTTTTGTGGCAGATGCTCCGCCTGGCCGGTTTCGCGCCCGAACTCAGCCGCTGTATTCATTGCCGCCTGCCTATCAACGCGCAGGCTGAAAGCGGCCGGGGAGCTTTCAGTTTTGAAGGCGGCGGCATTTTGTGCTCTAATTGCAGTAATCATGATTTATTCGCCATTCCGCTTAATTCAGAATTGCTCTCAGAACTCAAAGATCAATCATTAAAAGATTCGTTGACAGCGCGGCGGGTGGTTATTGGCTTTTGGCGGCAGGTGGTGGATTATGCGGAATTAAGGAGCTGGAAATTTTTAGAGGCAATTCACGCTAATTTATTTACGAATTGACACGATCAATCTGTCATCTCGAGGCCTTGATGGACTCAATAAGGGGATCCTCTCACCCCGCGACACCCAATTCGTTGATTTTTACTCAGTAGTTTGCCGCGCCTGTGATTAAAAGCATCCTCTATTGGGGTTCGGGATGACAGCAAGGCTTGGGATGACAATCCAGAAGTATTAGTGTAAATTAGTGGATAGATATGAAACGGACTAATGTCAGCAAAACCATAACCCAGCTCTACGGCACCGGGCATTTTAATCCCCGGTCTTTTGAGC
>MHKO01000059.1:77079-83657 GCA_001818435.1 Candidatus Komeilibacteria bacterium RIFCSPLOWO2_02_FULL_48_11 | reverse complement strand
AGCCGGCTTTATGTTTGGGCGATTTTTTTGTTTTTGCTGGCCGTGGCTTTGGCCGCGGGTTTGGGCATTTACCTGTTTGCCGGCACGCCCGACAGTTTTACCGGGGAGCGGGTGGCTTTGGTTTTAGAAGGTCCGAATAACGTTAGAATCGGGAGCGACGAGCAATACACCTTGCTCATTACCAACAACGAGGAGGTGGCTTTGGAGGGCGCGGAATTGTTCATCGGTTATACCGCGTCCGAGCGGCCTGATAACAGTCCGACTTTCCAAATCGTGACAGCTGAAAATCAAGACGTGCTTGATGCCCAGAACACCTGGAGCTTGGGCAGCATCAATCAAGGCGGCACCAGACAGTTTTTGTTTAGCTTGCGTTTTAACGGCCAAGCAGGCCAAAGTTTAGCGGCGGCGATTTACTTGAACGTCCGCCCCCAGGGGTTTTCAAGCGATTATCCGGTTAAACTGGAAAGGCAATTCATGCTGGGCCAGCTGGCGCTGGATTTTGCCATTGCCGGACCAAGCGCGGCTGGCCGCGGATCGGAAATTACTTTAACCGTAACTATTGATAAAGGGGAGCAAGCGGTTTTTGAGAAACTGGAAGATTGGGAACTCTCGCTTTCTTATCCCGCTGGTTTAAAAGAAGTGCGGTCTGAGCCGGATAAAAAAGAAGGCGGCAAGTGGCTGCTCCGCGATTTGCCGCTTGAGGATGATGCTTATCGCTTGGTGGTTAAAGGCCAGGTTGACGGCTCTTTAGGGGACAAGCTGAAAGTTGCGGCCACGCTGGTGAATCCGCAGGATAAAAGCCGCAGTCTGAAGGCGGAAAAAGAAATTTCCGTCCAAACCACGGCCGTTCAAGTGAGCGCGAGCCTAGAGCCGGCTTCAGGCAAAAAACTGCAGTGGGGCGAGGAGGCCAATTTCAAGGTCTTGGTTAATAATACCGGCAACGAAACATTAGCTAACTTGATGGTGAGCGTGAGTTTGGCCGGGGAAAATTTCTGGCGCGCCGATTCTCTGAAAATCGGAGCTAACGGATTTTTTGAAGGCAATAACGTCATCTGGGATGAAAAAACAACTCCGTCTTTATCGGCGTTAGAGCCGGGAGAAATGAAGACCTTAACTTTTTCTTTAGCCACCCGGGCCCAGCCGCCAGCCGATATTTTGGCGGCGCCGGCGATTGCGGCTAAAGCCAAGTTGCGAGCCAAACTGGGCGACGAAGAAGCGCTCCTTGAAAGCGAAGAGATAAACGTCAAGGTTCTGGCTAATATCGACTTTGACGTGGAGGGCGCTTACAGCAATGGAAATAATCCGCCTTTGCCCGGGGAGGAAACGACTTTTGCCGTTATTTGGAAAATCGGGCCAACGTCGTCGGAGCTCAAAGATTTAATTATTTCCGTTGCGTTGCCAAAAAATATTGCCTGGAAGAACAATACTGATTATTCAATCGGCGAATTGCGCTATAGCGCCGACGGCCGGAGAGTGGAGTGGCGCGCCAGCAAGTTGCCCAAACTAACTGAGCCGCTCTTAATTCGTTTCTCGGTTGGCGTTACGCCGGCGGATGAAGTAACCAACAATTTGGTTATCATGCCGCAAACTACTTTTTCCGCCGCCGACGCCTTAGCTGGTGAGACGCTGGAGCTTTACTTGAATGGAGTTAGGTTGGGAGACATTAAGTAATTTCCAAATTCCAAGTTCCAATTTCCAGTAAATTTCCAATAACCAAGTTTTATAGCCGTCACCCCGAGCTTGTCGAGGGGTCTCGTCGTTTATCCACGAGATTCCTCGACTTCCCCGCCGAATCGGCGGGTTCGCTCGGAATGACGGTTGGGTTATTTTTTGTAATTTGGAGCTTTACTGGAAATTGGAAATTGGTTATTGGAAATTTTATTATGTTCAGGATACTAAAGCAATCTACAAAATCTAAAGCACGTCTCGGCCTGCTACGCACTCAACATGGCGTCATTCACACTCCCTTTTTTATGCCCGACGCCACCAAGGCCGCGGTCAAAAGCTTATCCAGTGATGATTTGGCGCGCTTGGGGCTGGAATCAATGGTAGTCAATACCTATCATTTGTATCTGCAGCCGGGTATTGAAGTCATAAAAAAAGCGCCGGGAGTCCAGGCTTTCATGAACTGGGATAAGCCTTTATTGTCCGACAGCGGCGGGTACCAAGTATTTTCTTTAATTCATAAAAATAAAAATTTGGGAAGAATTACTGATGAGAAAGTTACGTTTCAATCTCCAGTGGATGGCTCTAAACACGATTTAACTCCGGAAAAATCAATTCAAATCCAGTTTGATCTGGGAGTGGATATGATGGTCTGTCTGGATGATTGCCCGCCCAACGACGCAAGCGAGGCAATCATGCTTGGCGCAATTGAGAGGACAATCGCCTGGGCCAAAAGATGCAAAATTGAGTACGACAAACAAGTTAAGAAAAGGAAAATAAAAAACAGGCCAATGCTTTTTGGGGTTATCCAAGGGGGTACCAGTTTGGAATTGCGCCGCCAGTGCGCCGAGGCTTTAACCGCCATCGGCTTTAATGGTTATGGCTTTGGCGCGCGGCATGTGGATGAAGGCGGAAAATTTTTGGCCAAGCCCCTGTCTTACACGGCTGACTTGATTCCGGAGGATAAACTGCGTTTTGGCTTGGGCATTGGCGCGCCTCGCGACATTATCCGCGCCGTCAAAATGGGCTGGGACATGTTTGATTGCGTTATTCCCACGCGCGAAGCGCGGCACGGCAAATTATATATATGGAAGATGGAAAATAGAAAATGGAAAATAGATAAGAAGAAAAATCCATTTTCTATTTTCCATCTTCCATTTTCTCGTCGTCAGTGGCATGAAACTATTAATATCACTAACGCTAAATTTATCAAAGATTTCTCGCCTATAAATCCAGCCTCAAAACTCCCCGAACTCCGAGCCTACACCAAGGCCTATCTCCACCATTTATTCAAAACCCAAGAACCATTGGCCCTGCGCTTGGCCACGCTTAATAACCTGGAGTTCTACTTGGATTTAATGTCAAATATTCAAAAGGCGATTAAAGCCGGGGAATTGTGAGTCAACAAAAAAAAGCCCAACAAGCGTGCCTGTGGCGGAAAGCTGGGAGGGAGAAAACTTGTCCACCATTGCAGCGCCTGTTGGGCTTATTGTTTAAGGTGCACTTATTGCCGGCCTGCGCTCAATCCGTCAGAGCAGCGGAGAGCGCAGGCCAGCCCAGAAAGATTGCTATATTATTATTACTAGCGCGAAAAGTGGAATTTGTCAAGTACCAGAAGTTGAATGAGTTGTTATTTTATGGTACAGTATTGCTGTATGCAAAAAAATACACAAACAATGGATAAAATAATCTCGCTCTGCAAACAGCGGGGTTTTATTTATCCGGGCAGTGAAATCTATGGCGGCCTGGCCAATTCCTGGGATTACGGCCCGCTTGGGGTTGAATTGAAAAATAACATCAAACAGCGCTGGTGGAAGCGTTTTGTCCAAGATAGGGATGATATGGTAGGCCTGGACGCGGCTTTGATTATGAATCCGAGAGTGTGGGCCGCCAGTGGGCATCTATCAAACTTTAGCGACCCATTGGTTGAATGCAAGAAGTGTCATATGCGTTTTAGAGAGGATGATGACGGGATTGCCGCGGTCGCGAGTACGCTCCCTCGCAATGACAGGTCTGAAAGTGTCATTGCGAGCGAAGCGAAGCCAGCCAGAAGCTGGCCACCCTTTGGGCGGCAATCCCGAAATCAAAAGCACTGTCCCCAGTGCGGGGGTGAGCTCACGCAACCGAAACAATTCAATCTCATGTTCAAAACATTTATCGGGCCAGCTGAAGAATCCGCAGATGTAGTTTATTTGCGGCCGGAAATAGCTCAGGCCATGTTTGTTAATTTTGCCAATGTGCTGCGCACCACCCGCAAGCGGCTGCCTTTTGGCATTGCTTCCCAGGGCAAGGCTTTCCGCAACGAAATCACTCCGGGCAATTTTATTTTCCGCACCCGCGAGTTTGATTTGATGGAGTTTGAATATTTCATAGACGAAAAGGACTGGAAAAAATGGTTTGAATACTGGCAGAAAGAAATGAAGGATTGGATAACAAAAGATCTGGGCCTAAATCCGAAAAAAGTCCATGAAGTGGAAGTTCCTAAAGAAGACCGGGCTCATTATTCCAAGAGGACCATTGATTTTGAGTATGAATATCCTTTTGGCCAGAAAGAACTTTATGGCTTGGCGTACCGCGCTGATTTTGACTTGAAAAACCATATGAAGATTTCAGGCCAAGATTTGCAGTATACTGATACGGAGTCAGGCGAGAAATTTGTGCCGCACGTGATTGAGCCTACTTTTGGCGCGGACCGATCGGTTTTGGCAGCCATGGTTGAGGCCTATCATGAAGAAGAAGTCGACGGAGAGACGCGCGCTGTTCTGAAACTTCCCAAATGGCTTGCGCCAATCAAAGTGGCTATTCTGCCTTTGTCCAAAAAAGACGAACTGGCCAAAGCGGCCCGTCCGATTTACGATGAATTGCGGCAGTATTTTGTCTGTGAATATGATGAAACCCAATCAATCGGCAAGCGCTACCGCCGTCAAGACGAGATTGGCACCCCGTATTGCGTAACCGTGGATTTTGAATCGCTTGATGACAAGATGGTGACGGTAAGGGAGAGGGATAGCATGAAGCAGGAGAGGGTGGGGATAAAAGAGTTGCATAATTATTTAGTTGATAAGTTGGTTTAATTTAGAAATCAAATAATTGTTATATTGTTATATTGTTTTTGGAGTAAGATTGTAGCATAACAATATGACAGTTTAGCAATATAACAATTATTTCAAATGTTCACCCAGCATCGCCTATCCAACAGCATCCGGATTATCCTCGCCCCCCATGACGAGACCCGCGCGGTCTCGCTCTTGGTTTTAATCAGAGTCGGCTCGCGGAGCGAAGAGCCTGGACAAAGCGGCGTTTCTCATTTTCTGGAGCATTTGATGTTCAAAGGCACGGCGCGCCGGCCTAGCACCTTGGTTATTTCCCAGGAGCTGGATTCAGTCGGGGCCGAGTACAACGCTTTTACCGCCAAAGACCAAACCGGCTACTACATCAAGTCGGCTTCGGCCAATCTGGAGCTCGCGGCCGATATGCTCTCCGACATGCTCTCCAATTCTTTGTTCGTTGCCGAAGAAGTGGAGCGGGAGCGCGGCACCATCCTGGAGGAAATTAACATGTACGAGGATAATCCCATGGCCAAAGTGGAAAATTTTTTTGATGAAGATTTTTTCGGCCCGGGCACGCCTTTGGGCCGCTACGTTATCGGCGTTCCCAGGACGGTTCGCGCCATTACCCGCGAGCAGATTGTTAATTATTGGCGCCAACATTATGTCGGGGAGAACATTGTTATTTCTTTGTCCGGAAATTTTAAACCCGAGCGAGCGCTAGCAATGCTGGCCCGCAAATTCGGCTCTCTGCCGGCTGGCAGATTTAATAGCGTCAAAAAAGCCAGGCTTCTGCCTCGGCGCCCCCAATTGGCGGCGCATTACAAAAAAACCAACCAAGGCCACATGGTTTTGGGTTTTTCCGGCGTTCCCTACAATCACAAAGATCGCGAGGCTCTGGGTCTTTTAGCCATTATCTTGGGCGGCAACATGAGCTCGCGCCTTTTTATCAGCGTCCGCGAGCGGCTGGGTTTGTGCTACTTTATCCGCGCCCAAGCGGAAAGTTACGAAGACACCGGCACTTTTTCCATCCAGGCGGGTTTGGATTTGGGAAAAGTCGGCCAAGCCCTTAAGGCCATAGCAATTGAATTAAAAAGCGTCAAACAGGGCGGAGTTAATAAAGAGGAACTGGCTAAAGCCAAGCAATACATAAAAGGCAAAACCGACTTGAGCCTGGAAGAATCCTTGGATGTGGCTTCTTTTTACGGCAAACAAGTTCTTTTCCACCGTCAGGTTCTGACTCCGGAACAGGCCCTCAAACGGGTGATGGCCGTCACTAAAAGCGACATTGCCCGGCTGGCCAAAAAAGCGCTGGACAAGCGACAGCTTAATCTGGTGATGCTTTCGCCATTCAAAAGCCTTAATAGATTTGCGAAGTTCTTGGATATTTAGTATAATAGCATACGAAAGGCGCAGCGCCAGCCAAAGGCTGGTCAGCCTCTGGCTGAAAAGCGCCCATACGAATAATTCGTATTTTTCGTATGCCACCCAAGGGGTGGCCAGCCTCTGGCTGGCTTTCGTATTAATTTAGTATCGCCTTATGCCTAATCCTTTTCGCGACCCAAAAGACAGCATTACTATCCATATTTCTTCGTTAAGCATCTTTAAGGTGCTGGGTGTGTTTTTAATTTTAGTTTTTGCTTATCTGGTTTGGGATATTATTGTCCTCTTGTTTGTCTCCTTGTTGTTCGCGGCCTCGCTCACCCCGGCGATTGACTGGATGGAGGGCAAAAAAATTCCGCGCGCCGTCGGCATTTTGCTGATTTATGCCGCTGTTTTATTGCTTTTGAGTTTAGTGGCCGTGCTTATCATTCCGCCTATTACCGAGCAAATTCAGCAGCTGGCCAGTACTTTACCCTCCTATTA
>MHKO01000059.1:58014-77035 GCA_001818435.1 Candidatus Komeilibacteria bacterium RIFCSPLOWO2_02_FULL_48_11 | reverse complement strand
CTGTCTTCGGTTGGCCAGACGCTTTCCAGCTACACCGGCAGTGTTTTTAGCCTGGTTTCCGGTTTGTTCGGCGGGGTGGTAACTTTTGTCACCGTGCTGGTGCTCACTTTTTATTTTATAGTCAAAAAAGACGGTCTGAAAAATTTTGTCCAGTCTTTGTCTCCCATCAAATACCAAAAATACGCGGTCAGCGTCTTTTTGCGCATTCAGGATAAATTAGGCTTGTGGCTGCGGGGCCAACTGCTTCTCTCGGGCATTATTTTTCTGATAACCTTAATCGGCTTGTTGATTTTGGACGTGCGCTATGCTTTGGTGCTGGCTTTGATTGCCGGCATCACCGAGGCCATACCATTCGTGGGTCCGTTCATCGGCGCGGTGCCAGCCGTGTTTTTGGCTTTTCTGGAATCACCGCTCAAAGGCATATTCGTGGTGATACTTTACATTGTGGTTCAGCAGCTGGAAAATAATATTATTGTGCCCAAAGTCATGGCCAAGGCCGTGGGCTTGAATCCGATTGTGGTCATAGTGGCCATACTTTTGGGCGCCAAGCTGGCCGGGGTCTTGGGGGCGGTCTTGGCTATTCCCGTGGCCACGGCCGTTATGGTTGGAGCCAGGGACTGGTTCGGATTCGGAACCACCGGAGAAGAAAATGGAGAGGCATGAAGTTCTACATAACCACCCCAATTTATTACGTGAACGCCAAGCCGCACCTGGGCCACGCTTACACCACTTTGGCGGCTGACGTCATAGCGCGCTGGCGCAGACTAAAGGGTGATGACGCCTTTTTTTTGACTGGCACGGATGAGCACGGCGCCAAAGTGGCCGAGGCCGCGTCCGCGGCCGGCCAAGAACCGCAAACATTTGCCGATGAGGTGGCGGGCGAGTTTCAGCAGGCTTGGAAAAATTTAAACATTGAGTATTCTGATTTCATCCGCACCACCGAGCCGCGCCACGAGAAAGGCGTCATGGCTTTTTTGGAAGTTCTCAAGAAAAACAACGCGCTTTACGAAGGCGAATACCGCGGACTGTATTGCACTGGCTGCGAGAATTTTATTACCGAGAAAGAATTGGTTGATGGTTTATGCCCAGCGCATAAAAAGAAGCCCCAAGAAGTGGCTGAGAAGAACTGGTTTTTCAAGCTTTCAAAATATTTAGCCCCAGTCCGCAGACTTATCAACTCTGATAAATTGAAAATTGGACCGGATTCTGCCAAGAAAGAGGCTTTGGGCTTGCTCAAACAGGGCTTGGCGGATTTTTCCGTGAGCCGCGAAAAAGTAAAGTGGGGGATTGCCCTGCCTTGGGACAAGTCGCAGACTGTTTATGTTTGGGTGGACGCGCTTCTTAATTACATCACGGCCCGCGGTTATCCTAATCTGTCACCGGGCGCTTGGCCGGCTGATTTGCAGTTGATGAGCAAGGATATTTTAAAGTTCCACGCCATTTACTGGCCAGCCATGCTGCTGGCCGCCGGCTTAGAGCCGGAGCGCGAGCTTTTTGCGCACGGCTATTTTTCCATTAACGGCCAAAAAATGTCTAAATCTTTGGGCAATATCATTGACCCCAATGATTTAGTCAAAGAGTATGGCGCGGACGGCGCGCGCTATCTTATCTTGTCCCAATTTCCTTTTGGCCAGGACGGCGACATTAAAGTTGAAAAGTTCAAAGAGCAGTACAATGCCGATTTAGCCAATGGCATTGGCAACCTAGCGAGCCGGGTGTCTAATTTGATTGAGAAGAATTTTGATGGCGCTTTTACGAAAAAAGAACCCCGGGCGTCCAGTAAAGATTTTGATGCTCTGTTGGCTGAAAACAGAATTGATGAGGCCTTAAAGTCAGTGGTCGAGGGGTTTAGGGAGTTGGATAAAAAAATAGACCGCGAGAAGCTTTGGAGTCTAGTCAAAGAAGATAAAGCCAAGGCTGGCAAGATTTTATCGGACATTGCCAATGAGATACTGGCGCTCGCTCAAAAACTGGCTCCGGTTTTGCCCCAAACAGCCCAGAAAATAATCAAGCAATTCAGCGCCAAACAAATCAAAAAAGGCGAATCATTGTTCCCTCGGAAATAATATACCCGCGAATCAACGAATCTGGTACAAATTTACAAATATGGGAGGGGAAATTTTACATAAAGAGTTGAGCTATAAGATTGTTGGTATTTTATTTGAAGTGTATAACGAATTGGGATATGGGCATCCGGAAAGGTACTATGAGAGAGCTATAGAGGAAGCTCTTAAACTTAAGGGATTAAATTTTGAAAGGCAAAAGTATTTTTCTTTAACTTTTAAAGGTCGTTTAGTAGGAAAATACTATCTTGATTTTTTAATTGAAGACAAGATAATTCTTGAATTAAAGAAGGGTAATCATTTCTCAAAACGGAATATTGAACAAATTAAGGGTTATCTTCAGGCAACTGGGTTAAAGTTGGCTATTCTCGCTAACTTCACACCCACGGGGGTAAAAACATTTAGGTTACTAAATCCAGATAATCATTTGTAAATTTGTACCAGATTCGTTGATTCGTGGGATGATTTACTAAAATAAGAAAAACTATTATAGTAACAATATATGCCTATTATTGACTATGTTTTGCTCGCCATTTTGGCCTATTTCTTTTTTTGGGGCTTTCGCAAAGGCCTGATTCGGGCCGTGGGCAATTTTATCGGCTTGATTGCGGCGGTGGTGCTAGCCAGCCGCTATTTTGAGGTGGCGGCCGAGAAGTTCGGGCCTTATGTCGGCTTGGGGAATAATGCCAACTTGGCCCGGATAATCGCTTTTATCGCGCTTTTGATTTTGGTCAACTGGGCGGTATTGTTGATTGTGGCCGCGGTGGCCAAATCTTACAACGCCATAGCCGTGGTGCCGGGCATGAAACTTGGCAACCGGCTTTTGGGCGCGGCTTTGGGATTAATTGAGGGCGCGGTGATGCTGGGGCTGGTTATTTACTTTGCCAGCCGTTTTCCGTTCGGCAGCTATCTTGAGCAATTTCTGGCAGATTCCCGAGTGGCGCCGATTGCGCTTTCCATTTCCGGCATTGTCCAGCCATTAATACCCGAAGCCATCCGCCAAATTCAAGGATTAATTTAAGTAAATATTTACATGGAAAATAATAATCACAAACCAGTTACTTTAGATGATTCTAACAATTTCGACGTACTGGGGCTAAATTGAGTTTTACTGATAAGATAAACTTACTATGACCGAAGAAAAGTGGCAGCAATTAATAGGCCAGATAAAAGACCGTTGTCAGGTGGCTTCCAGCCAAAAGCGGTTGGGTGATTTTGAGGGCGAGGAAATCGAGGAGGTTTTATTCACCAACCAGATAGGGGAGTTCAAGCTGGTACGGAGCGTCAAACCCCGGCTTTTGGAAGAGAAAACATTTTATTCCGGACGCTTGGCCGCTACTACTGGCATCAAAAAAATTTATTCTGAAACCGAAACAGTGGATGTAGTCAAACTTTTCCGCAATCAAAGCGGCGATTGGGAGGAGGTGGATATCCGGGCTTTGGGCTAGAATTTATCGTCACCCCGAGCTTGTCGAGGGGGCTCGTGGATAACCCTTGAGATTCCTCGGCTTCGCTCGGAATGACGCGATTGACTCCCCCGCTTTTCATTCATTGTGCGACACTAGGCTAAAATTCAAACGTCAAAATCAAAGTCATACCAAAACCGGGTTTGACGGCTTTAGCCTTAAACCCGGTTTTTTTGATTTTTAAAGTTTTTCCCACAAAGCTTTAAAAATCATCACTTGAGTTTGGTAGGTATTTTTGTCCTCAATGACCACGCCAATAGGGTGCGAATTTTCCAGCGAGATTAAAGCCACTTTATTGGCGTAGATGAGAGTGTAGGTTGGGCTGCCTTCTTTTTCCGAAAGCCACTTGCGCTCATCCAGGCCATGCAGGCCACCGCCCGGACCGATGGATATGGTTTTAACGGAAATCCCGAGCTTGGTTCGTTCTTGATTGTAGCCGGGAAAGGCCCGGTGCACCGTTTCCCGAATCGTGCTGGAAGAAAAAACGTAATACTGTTTTTCAACCGTCCGGCTGACTGAATTGAGCACGTCTTTGAGAATTGAGCGCAAACCAACCTCGCCTTCAAAGTATCTGGCTTTGGGACGAGACTCTGATTTCTCATAGAGCGATTTAAGTTCCGGCAGGATTTTTTGTATTTCCCGCTCTGTTTCTTCCAGGCGGTCTTTTCTGATTTTAAGAGCGGAGAGAATGTGTTCTGGCGGCTCGGCCGTGAAATACCGGTGTTTGGTTTTGTCCAGAAAACTGGCCAATCCTTCGGCAATCAGCTTGTTAAGAATGTCGTGGGCCGTGGAGCGGTTTAATTCCGCTTCCTCGGCAATTTTACGGACCGGGGCCGAGCCAAGCTTGAGCAGGCTTAAATAAACTCGCACCTCTTTTTCCTGGAGTCCTAATTTTTTTAAAGTTTTTTCAAACATTTGAGTCTGATAATTAAATGATAAAATGGTTTTTTACATTGTCAATTTAATTTTATCACCTCATGTGGAAAATACAAAATTTTACCTGATTATAAAGATAATTTTTGTCAGCAATTTTCCGTCAATATTTATTCACAGCCTAGACATAAGCCTGGCCTTACATTATAATGCTTTCATTATGTGCGGCATTGTTGGTTGCATTGGAACCAAAAAAGCTAAGCCGATTTTACTTGATGGCTTGCGGCGGCTGGAATACCGGGGGTATGATTCAGCCGGTTTGGCGGTCTGGGACGGCCAAACGGTTAACCTGGCCAAGACCAAGGGGCGGGTGGCTGATTTGGCAGAATTGGTTCGCGAGCAGGCGCTGGCGGGCACGGTTGGCATTGCCCACACGCGTTGGGCCACGCATGGCGAGCCAAGCGCTAAAAACGCGCACCCGCAGACAGACGAAGACAAAAACGTCTTTGTGGTGCATAACGGCATTGTGGAGAATTACAAACCGCTCAAGCAGAAGCTGGAACAACTGGGACATTGTTTTCAATCGGAAACCGATACCGAAGTGCTGGCGCATTTGGTGGAGCACTTTTTGAAGCAAGGAGCGGATTTGGAACACGCGGTTAAACAGGCGTTGCGCCGGGTCCGCGGCACGTACGCGGTTTTAGTGATGGCCGCGTCCGAACCGGACACGCTCATTGCCGCTCGCTTCTCCAGTCCGTTGCGGATTGGCATGGCCGATGGACAGATTATAGTTGCCTCCGACCCCTCGGCTATTTTAAGCCACACAACGCAGGTTATAACTTTGTCTGACGGCGAAGTGGCGACCATCAACCGCGGCGGTTACACCATAACTAACATTACCAACGATGAGGTTATTAACAAAGACGTGGACGCCATTGAGTGGGACGTGTCCGCAATCAATAAGGGCGCTTTTGAGCACTTTATGCTCAAAGAGATTTTTGAGCAGCCCGAGACGCTCCAGAACAGCTTTCGCGGGCGTCTGGATCCGGAATCGGGGTTGGCGGTTCTCGGCGGCTTGGAATCGGTAGCCGAGCAGTTGCGCCGCATTAAGCGGATTCACATTGTCGCCTGCGGCACAGCCTATCACGCGGGCTTGATTGGCGAGTACATGCTTGAAGAGTATGCCGGCATTCCGGTTGAGGTCGGCATTGGTTCGGAATTCAGATACCGCAACGCGGTGCTTGACCCGGAAAACGACGTGGTGCTCGTGATTAGCCAGTCCGGCGAAACGGCAGATACCTTGGCCGCGGTTCGCGAGGCGAAAGAAAAAGGAGTGCTGTCGCTTGGGATTGTCAATGTCGTTGGCAGCACCATTGCTCAAGAAACAAAAGCCGGGGTGTATAACCATGCTGGTCCGGAAATCGGCGTTGCCTCCACCAAGGTTTTTGTCTCGCAACTGGCGGTGCTGGCGCTCCTGACCATCTTTTTGGGCCGGCAACGGCAGATGTCTCTGGTGGTTGGGAAAAGGATTGCCCAGGCCTTGGCCGCTCTGCCGGAGCAAATCCAGGCCATCTTGAATCAAAGCGAAGCAATTAAAAAGATGGCGCGCGCTTACAGCGGCTATAAAGATTTTTTTTACCTGGGCCGAAAGTACAATTTCCCGATAGCCATTGAGGGCGCGCTCAAACTAAAAGAAATAACTTACCGCCATGCCGAAGGCGGACCTTCGGGCGAGCTGAAACATGGGCCTTTGGCCATGATTGACGAGTCTTTCCCCACTGTTTTTATTTGTCCGCAAGACAGCGTCTACGACAAGAACGTGAGCAACATGGAAGAGGTTCGCGCGCGCCACGGCCGAATCATCGCCGTGGCCACCGAAGGCAATGGAGAGGTTAAGAGCCTGGCGCAGGATGTGATTTACATTCCCAAAACACTGGAGATGCTGACTCCCATTCTCTCGGTTGTCCCGCTCCAGCTTTTTGCCTATCATATGGCGCGCGAGCTTGGTTTAGACATTGACAAGCCGCGCAATATCGCCAAGTCCGCCACCGTGGAATAGGTCTAAAATATGCAAATCATATTGTTTGAAAATGACAGAGTTAACGCGTTATATCCAATTACGCTTACCCGCCCAGGGTTTGATATTTTATGCGGCGGTACGACGTTGTTTGATTTAGTCAAACTGGAATTTCCAAAGGCGAACATCACTTGGCTGGTGCGCGATTATCTGGCCAAGGTCATACAACAAAAACACGGCCGTTCGGTTATCAAGGCCGATAAAAAGGTTTTATTTTTAGACGCTTCATTGGCGCCAAGCGCGGCTGAAGCCAGAGCTCTGGAGGCCAGGATTAAGTCAGGCAAAAATTTTATTTTAAACAATAAAGGCCGTCTGGCCGCGGTTTTTATTGATTATCAAAATGAGATTAAAAAATTAAAGCAAGCTGACGTGGAGCGCTGGTTGTCCAAACAAAAGGTTAAAAATTTGGCCGCGCGCTGGCCGCGTTTTGAACATTTGTGGGAAATTATTACTTTAAATAACCAGCTTTTGCGGTCTAACTTGGAATTGTTGTACAAACCGGGTGTATCTAAAGGCCGGGACGCGAGCCTTGCTAAGCACGTTTTGTTTGACGCGTCAGCCGGACCGATTGTGATTGGCGACAACGTTGAAATTGCGCCCTTTGTAAATTTAGCGGGCCCGCTTTACATTGGTCATAATTGTAAAATTAGGGAATTTTCTGTTATCAAAGCCGCTTGTTTGGGGCCGTTTTGCAAAGTCGGCGGCGAGGTTGAAGGCAGCATCATCCAAGGCTACAGCAATAAACAACATTATGGCGTGTTGGCACATAGTTATGTCGGCGACTGGGTCAATCTTGGCGGTGGGACTACTGTTTCGGATTTAAAAAACACTTATGGCCATGTTAAAATGGCCGGCCAAGACAGCGGTGAATTGTTTCTCGGTTCGGTGATCGGAGACTATTCCAAGACAGCAATCAACACTGCCATCTTTACCGGCAAAATCATTGGCGTTAACAGCGCTTTATTCGGTTTTGTGACCCGCGACGCGCCCTCTTTTACGAATTATCTGGGCCAGCTTGGAGAGAACGTAGAATTCTCGCTGGACCAAGCCATTAAGGTGCAAAAAATCGTCCTGGCGCGGCGGAACCTCAAGCAGACTGGAGCGGACGTTGAATTGCTTAAAAACGTTTTTAAGATGACACAGATGGAACGAAATAAGGCCGGAGTTAAAAAGGGGAAGTTGACTTTTAATAAATGACAAATGTCAAAGTCCAAAATCCAAATCAAGTTCAAAATCCTAATCCCAAAAGTTAAACACGTCATCCTGAACGAAACAGAGTTGAAGTCGGCCAAAGGCCGACCGAACCATCCTTTGGAGGGAGCCTCTGGCTGGGATCTCATCTTCTATCCATGGGATTCTTCGGCTTCGCCTCAGAATGACACGTGTATTTAGTCATTTGACATTGATTTGACATTTGGATTTTGAAATTTTTAATTATGATTGCTCTCATTAAACGAAAACCCACCAATCCCCCGCAATGGTATCGCGGTCTTGAGTTAATAGACCGGCCAGAGCCGCAAGTTTCGCCCGAACGGCCGGTTAAAGTAAAGGTTGTATCAACCGGCATTTGCGGCACAGACGTGGGTGTTTATTTAGGCAAGGATTCTTTGGCCAAGTCTTTAGCCAATCTTAAACAAGATATGGTGACTTTGGGGCATGAATTCTGCGGCGAAGTTGTAGATATTCACCAGAGCGGTCAAGAGCCAATCGCCGAACTTTTACTCCATTATCCTAATCAATCCGAGGCCATTAAAAAATTCATAGCTAACCGCAGCGCTCAAATCATGGCATCTGATCCCAGGTTGATTGAGTTCCTTGGGCAAAATTTTTACGTGACCGCGGAAATGCATTTTACCTGCGGACAGTGCTTGCAGTGCCGGATCGGCGAAGAGCACTTGTGCCAGGCTACTATTGGCAAGGGCTTGCATGAAGACGGGGCTTATGCCAGCTACATGGTGGCGCCGGCTAACCGTTTGGTTTTAATTGAGAAAGGCGAAATTCCGCCGCAAATTATCAGCTTTATGGATGCCATTGGCAACGCGGTGCACACGGCTCAATCAGTTGATTTGGTCGGCAAGACAGTGCTTATTACCGGCGCCGGGGTGCAGGGTTTGGCTAGTTGCGCGGTGGCGCGGCAACTGGGAGCTGATAAGATTTTTATCACCGATGTGGTTGGCAATGGCATTGACAAACTAGGGATAGCCAAAAAAATGGGCGCGGACGCGGTTTTTAACGTCAGTACCGAGGCCGGCGACAAGGCCTTGCGCGAGCAAGTGCAAAGTGCCACTGGCAATACGGGTGTGGACGCGGTCTTTGAAATGTCCGGCAATTACGCGGCTTATAACACGGCTCTGGCCAACATTCGCCTGGGCGGAGTATTTTTACTCTTGGGCTTGCCGGCCGGAAAATTTGAACTGGATTTTACCAACCAAGTTATTTTTAAGGGTCTGCGCCTGCAAGGAATTTACGGCCGGCGCGTGTTTGACACCTGGAACTTGATGCGCTATCTTTTAGCCAAAGGTTTGAAAGAGAAAATTCTGGAGAGCGGCATGATTACCCATGAACTGCCATTATCGGAATACCAGAAAGGGTTTGAAGCCATAGTCAATGGCGAAGCCATTAAAGTACTTTTAAAGCCATAATTTAATGTCATTGCGAGCGAATCCGCCTCTTCGGCGGATGAAGCGAAGCCAGCCAGAGGCTGGCCACCCTTTGGGCGGCAATCCCGAAATTAACTCTGGGATTGCCGCGTCGCTCGCCGAGTACAGCTCGCTCCTCGCAATGACAAAATGTATGTACCCTTCTCAATTACTCCAACAAATTCAACAAGATCTTTCTAATCTCAAACAGAGCGGCAAATACAAAACCGAACGCTTTCTTGCCAGTCCGGCCGGACCAGAGGTGGAATTAGGCGGGAAAAAGGTTTTAATGTTCGCGTCAAATAATTATCTGGGCTTAGCCAATCATCCCGAGATTATCGCCGCGGCCAAAGCGGCTGCCGACAAGTATGGCTATGGTTTGTCCTCGGTTCGTTTTATCTGCGGAACGCAAACAATGCATCGCGAGCTGGAAAAAAGACTGGCGCAATTTTTGGGCGTTGACGATGCTATTTTATACTCCAGTTGTTTTATGGCTAATCTGGGATTTTTCGCCACTATTACCAATGAAAGTTTTGGGGCAAGCGTTGAGCATGTTGACGCCATTTACAGCGATGAGTTGAATCACGCCAGCATTATTGACGCTTTCAAGCTTGTTAAAAAAGGCGCAGTGGAAAAGCGCATTTACCCGCACGCGGACCTTGCGGCTCTGGATAAAATGCTTACCGACGATGCGGACAAAAATTTCCGTTATCGTTTTATTGTCAGTGACGGGGTTTTCAGCATGGAAGGCGAGTTGGCGCCTTTGCCAGAGTTGGTCAATTTAGCAAAAAAGCACCAAGCGCTTTTATTTGTTGATGATGCTCATGGCACTGGCGTGCTTGGCAAAACCGGAGCCGGCTCACCGGAAGAACTGGGCGTCCACGGCCAAATTGACGTCCTGTCCGGAACTTTAGGGAAAGCTTTAGGCGGAGCGCTGGGCGGCTATATTGCCGGCAAACAAGAAATAGTTGATTTTTTGCGCCAAAAATCCCGCACTTATCTTTTTTCCAATTCTCTGCCGCCGGCCATGGTTGGCGCATCGCTCAAAGCGCTGGATTTACTGGAGCAAGACAGAAGCCTGCTCAAACGAGTGCGGGAAAATAGTCAATACTTCCGAGCGCGGGTATCTGAACTAGGTTTTAAGACTTTGCCTGGCATTCATCCGATTGTGCCGATTATGCTCGGCCAAGCCAAAGTTGCCCAAGAAATGAGCCAAAAACTCCTTGAGGCCGGTCTTTATGCGGTGGGCTTGTGGTTTCCGGTAGTGCCGGAAGGCGCGGCTCGCTTGCGCATTCAAATTTCAGCCGCGCACACGCGGGAGCATTTGGATGCCGCCTTGGCCATACTGGCGGACACGTGCCGGGTCTCAATAAAACGGATGGTCTTGGTTTGATTTTCAATCACAATTGAATGCGAAATCGGCGCGCCGCGATCAAAGGCAATGCCTTTAAGCAAGGGCCCATCAATCACGCCGGTGGCCACAAACATCACTTCGTCCGACAAAACCAAGTCGGACATGTTTAGTTTGGACAGTTTGTCCAGTCCGGCTGCTGCCAATTTTTGTTCTTGGTCCGCGTTTTTTGGCTTAAAGCGCGCTTGCAGTTCCCCGCCTAAGCATTTTAAAGCCATGGCCGCTTGCACGCCTTCCACGCCCCCGCCAATTCCCAGCAAAACGTCAATCGGCGATTCGTGCCTGGCCGTGGCAATGGCCGCGGCCACGTCGCCGTCAGTTATTAAGCGCACGCGGGCGCCGGCAGAGCGGATTTGGCTGATTAAATCTTCGTGGCGCGGCCGGTCCAGCACCACCACCGTTACTTCGCTAGCTGGTTTTTTTAGCCCTTCAGCCACGATTTTAATATTTTCCGCCACGCTTTTATCCAAATCAATTCTGCCGGCGGCTTCCGGGCCAACCGCAATTTTATCCAGGTACACGTCAGGCGCTGCCAAGAAAGATTTTCTTGGTCCGGCCGCAATCACGCAAATGGCATTGGGCCGGCCATTAGACACGCTATCCGTGCATTCCAGCGGATCCACGGCCAAATCAATCTCCGCCCCAGCGCCAGTGCCAATTATCTCGCCCTCGTAAAGCTGGGGCGCCTCGTCTTTTTTGCCTTCACCGCTGACAACCAAACCCTTGAAGTCAATAGTGTTAAAAGTTTGACGCATGGCATCAGTGGCGGCTTTATCCGCCGCCTTAGCATCACCCTTGCCTACCCACTTAACAGCCGCCAGGGCCGCGGCTTCTGTCACGCGTATAAATTCCAGAGCAAGATTTTGGTTTGTTATCGGTGTCATAAGGAATTTTCCATTGCCGGCGAGTATTGGCCATCCCGGGCCGCGCTGACGCATTGGGCGCGATGATAAAATATTTTTTGAGCCCTGGGCAAGTTGGCGGCTTGGCCTTTCCAGGCTTCCAGAGCTTCACCTTGCAAGGCGCGGGCAAATGAATAAGAGAGTTGCCAGGGGACTCCCTGGCCGGCCGAATTAATAGCCTGCAGATTGGCCGTGGCTTCGACTGGGCCTTGTCCGCCCGAGAGGAAAACTATGCCCGGCAAGTCATTGGGGATAACTTTGCGGAAACAGCTCAAGGTGGCGGCAGCGATTTTTTCCGGGGCGGCTTTGTCTCCAAACTCCTTTCCCGGCAATACCATGCTCGTTTTCAGCAGGATGCCGGGCAGATATACTTTGTGTTCTTGAAGTTTGGAGAATAGGGCGGCTAGAGTTGCTTCGGAAACAGCGGCACATCTCTCAAGGCTGTGATTTCCGTCCAACAGCACTTCGGGTTCCACAATCGGAACCACCCCGGCCCCTTGGCAGAAACTGGCGTATTGGGCCATAATGTCGGCATTGGCCTCCAGAGCAGCCAGAGTTGGCAGTTTATCATCCTTAATGGTAATCACGGCCCGCCATTTGGCGAATTTGGCTCCCAGGTTGTAATATTCAGCCAAGCGCTCGCTTAAACCATCTAAACCCGCGGTAATGGTCTCGTCCGGCGAATCAGGGAGCGGCACCGTGCCTTTGTCAACCTTAATGCCCGGTAAAATGCCTTTATCAGCCAATAGTTTATAAAAAGGTATGCCAGCTTGGCTTGATTGGCGGAAAGTTTCATCAAATAAAATTACGCCGCTTAAAAAGGCTTCAATGCCCGGCGTGGTAAAAAGCATTTCACGGTAAGAGCGCCGGTTGTCTATGGTTGATTCCACGCCAATGCCGTCAAAGCGTTTTTTAATGGTGCGGTCGCTTTCATCGGCTGCCAAAATTCCCTTGCTCCGAGCCACCAAAGCCTGGGCAATGTTTTGCAATTTAGTTGTTTCCATAGGATAATTTACATTTTATCAGCTTGGCTGTTTATTTAATTTATTTTTATGATTGTTGTGAGTTAATGATAGGATTATTAGATAAATTGTCAAATTTATTTTTTCACCTCTGGTGGAAATTACAAACTTTGGGTTGATAAGAAATAAAAAAGTGGTATAATAATAAGCATGAACCGCCCATTTGACTGGCTAAAGCAATATCATATCCTGATTTTTATTCTGACGCTTGTTTTTGGCGCCAGCGCGGTTTTAATTGCTTTTGAAAGGGTGCGGAACCAGGAAGCAGCGCCGCTTGTCGGGAAAGCCCGGAATCCATCCACCCAAGCCGTGCAAGGCGAAAGCATAGTCAGGGACCAGGCTGTGGCTGATTATCAGCAGTACGCTGGTGAAACGTTTAATTCAATCAAATCGTTAATCAGCTCTGCCAGAAGCGGCGCCAAGGCAGACGTAATCTTGGGCAAACAATTGGAATCTTCCCTTTTAGCCGCTAAAGTCCCGCTTCCCTACCGAGAGCTGCATTTTGGTTTATTAAAAATTATCCGTAATCTCATGGCAGATGCTGGTCCGAATTTTGATTTTCTGCAAGAACAGACGCGCCTCCTGGCCGACAGATTCTTATGGCTTTCGCCAATAGATAGCGGAGGCCGGTAAGATGAGAATTTCGTTTAAAGTTGGAATAGCGGTTTTGCTTCTGGCTCTGGCTTTGGGCGCGGCCCTGCTGGCGCTTTTTTATTTTCAGCCGAGCGGCTAAAATATGTCCTCAATCTTAAAATTTTGGCTGCCACTTTTGGCCATCCTGGCTTCTTGGGAGCTGGGGCTACTTTACCCGAGTTGGTTTTGGTATTGGCTGGTATTGGGAGTTTCAGCCAGTTTAACTCTTGGTTTTTTCATGAATCCCCGGACTGTTTCCTGGCAGCGGTATTTGCCGGATGTCTTGGCTTTTATGGCTTTTGCGGCGAGTGTTTTTTGGTGGTTTTTTTGGCTGGATTTAGCCTATTTAAAATATGTTCTAGCAATGGTTTTTTGGCTGGTGATGGCATTCGCTTTTGTGGATATCCGCAACAACAGGCCGCGGGATTTTCCAGCGCACTGGCGGTTATCGCTTTTTTTGGGTGGAATGTTTTTTTCATCCAGCGTCTGTTTTGGCTTGCTAACCGTGCTGGGCTGGCCATTATGGCTCGCGCTCCTCATCTTTTTAACTGGTTTGGCCGTGTTTTCCTGGTCAGCCATGATTTATCTTGAAGAAAGGCCCGATAATTTGATCCGCGGCTTTTTGTTTATGCTTCTTTTGGGGGCCGAGGTTTTTTCAGTCCTGGTCTGGCTGCCTTTCACCGAGGTTACTCTCGGCCTTTTGCTCACTATAATCATGCTGGCAGCCTATGATTTGCTTAAATACCTTACTAAACCAGAACTGATTGTGCGCCGGATAATTGTCAAAAAGCTTGTGGTTTATGTTTTCTTTTTAGTTCTGGTTTTAGCCTCAACTCCCTGGCAATAAATTTAAAAGAAAAGGCCGGATTCCAGACTCTGGAACCCGGCTCACCCCAGCTCGCCTCCTGTTAATCAGGAGACTTCTTGTTTCCCTGGGAGCGTCTCTTGCGTGCTCGGTTGTAGGGCTTTGCCTAGAGAGCTCGCCACTGACAAGCCAATCGCGGTTTTCAGCGCGACTATGGCTGGACTAGTCTGGCCAAGAATTGCCAACAAGACGCAGATATCCTGCAGAACTTTTTTGGATCCCCCGAACCAGTTGGCGCCCTCCAACCTGTCGATGCGCGCGAAGTAGATGAGCGTTGAAAATGCATCAAGCCCGGCCATAATCAAGAACAGACGGAAGGAAAACACGTTCTGGCAGGCGAAAAATAAGAGCCAGCCAAGTATAATCAACTTGTCTATGAGCGGGTCATAGACTTTTCCGAATTTGCCGGAGTCCTCCTCGTTGGCTCTGGCCCAGGCGCCGTCCAGCCAGTCCAGGAGCGCGGCTAAAAAATAGACAAAGGCCGCGGTTTTAGGATATGGCTCGTCAGTGGTGAAAAGCGCATAGGCGAGCCAAGATGGGAAGGCTCTGAACGTTGTGATTATATTGGCAGTTAAGAACGGGCAGTGCTTTTTGGCGGCCCGAAAGCGCGGAGCAAATACTGATTCGATTCTTGGTTTAGTCCTAGTGGCCAGTGATTGCAACCGCCAGAACCAATGGAACCGAGTCCAGAAACTGGATGGTTTTGCCATACTCTTCTCCTCCATTAAGAGTTTGGTTGAAAGAACGGGCTATTTGGAATTATTATTTGGTTGAGGTGGAATCAATTTTGGGTTGGGTGAATACTTCTTATTACGAATATACCAAGTAGCTACGTATTTTCCAATACCTTTGGTATCACGTTTGTTGCGGCGGCGGGTGGATTTTTGGGACCAGGCCAGCAGGCTGTCAAAACTTAGTTTATATCTATTGCGGACAACGATGTAGCGCACCTCGCCTTTTTTAATGGCTGACCTAATGGTTCTTTCGGATATGCCAAAAAGAGCCGCGGTTTGCGAAATGGATAGTCTGATCGGCGTTTGTTCTGGATTCATATCCCGCATCTTTTTATCCCGCATCTTTTCGTACAGTATTTAACTATCGAAAAGGTGCGGGATTTTCCACTATATAGTGGAAGTTATTTTATATTTTCATTATATACTAGCCAAAAAATAGCACAAGTTTATTTTCCACAATAGCGTGGAACTACGAATTACTAATCAGTACGCCTGCCCCCTCCACTTCGGCGGGCAGGCGCCTCTGGAGGGAAGATACGAATATTATTCTCGTCATCCTGAACAAAACAGAGTTGAAGTCGGCCAAAGGCCGACCGAACCATCCTTTGGAGGGAGCCTCTGGCTGGGATCTCGTGGATTACCCATGGGATTCCTCGCTTCGCTCGGAATGACGTGGTACAAAAATTTGTATATTCCCTCCAGAGGCGGGCAGGCGTAATGATTCGTTATTCGCAGACGGCTCTATTCTTGCTATACTGTATTCTGTAATACTTCCTGTTTTTTGGCGTCTTATATTATGCATAGCAACAACCGCGACAGATTCTTATTAGAGGCAGTATTAGCCGGAGACGAAGAGGCTTTTGGCCGGTTATACGATAAATACGTTGTAAAAATTTATCGTTTTGTGTCTTTCCGGGTTGGAAGCAAAGAAAGCGCGGAAGATTTGACTGCTGAAATTTTTTTGAAAACTTGGCAATATGTAAAGCAAGGCAGCCGGCAAATCGAGAATGTAAAGGCTTTGATTTACCGCATTGCCGCCAATGCCATCATTGACCATTACCGTCAAAGCGGCAATGAATATCTGGCTTTATCGGAAGATTGCTGGAACCAGATAGTTGACCAGACTTCTTTATCTGATGAAGCGCAAAAAAAAGATGATCTGCGCCAAGTCTATCAGGCAATAAAATTTTTATCCCCAGCTGACCGCGAGCTGGTGCTCATGCGCTATTCCAATGATTTAAGCGTCAAGGAAATAGCGGAAATTTTAGGAAAAAACCCGGGCGCGATCCGCACCGCCTTGCACCGCGCGCTTAAAACATTAAAAGCCATTATAAAAAACCAGGTTAAGACATGATGTTTTATAGATGCAAAAAATTTATTCGCCAGGCTGGTTCTGAAATCAATCCAAAAGAAAACTGGAAACAGACCAGCCGTGAGGCGTTGCTGGCTGAAATAAGACGCTCTCCTATCTGGCGCCAAGCCCAGAATAAGCCAAAGGTTCAGGCCAGAGCTTTTAGTTTTTCGGCCTTTTTGCCCAATTATCGCCTTATTTTTAGACCTGTCGGCGTTATGGCCATGATTATGGTGGTTGTTTTTTCCGGTTCAATCGCCACAGTTTCAGCGGCTCGCGCTAGCCTGCCGGGTGATACTTTTTATCCTGTAAAAATTGGGTTGGAAAGGGCGCAAATCAGTTTAGCGCTTTCGCAGGAAAAGAAAGCTGAACTGGAAATTGCCTTTGCCGGCGCCCGGCTTAAAGAAATCCAGGAAATAATTAACAAAAAATCTTCTGACCAGGGCAATGGAGTAAAGGCCGCGGCCAACATTGAGCAGGCGATTTCGCATTTGTCCGAAGGGTTGAATTCCGTCCAAAAAAGGCTGGATCAGATTAAAGAAAGCGCCAGCGCTCAAGAAGCAGTGGGAATTTCTAAATTAGTTAATGATAATGCCATTATCTTTGAAGAAAATTTACTTCAGCTGAAAGGCCGGATAACCAAAGACCAAGTTAAGACCGAGCTGCAGACAGTAGCCAGCATTGATGAGGCTTTGGTGAAACTAGATGAAACCAACACTAAATCTTTAGCAGTGATGGTGGAAAAGTCTTTAATCTTGCCCGGCAGTGAAGCCAAAGAAGACGCGGCTACCAAATTGCAGACCACCATTGAGCGGATGGAAAAGAAAATAGAGGTTACGGAGCAAAAGATTAACAGCGTCAATAAGAACATTGAGCAGGCTAAAAGTTTTTCGCTTTCAGCCGGTCAAACCGCAACCGCCAGTTCAGTGGCTGCCATGCTTTCTAAAGACAATAATGCCAGCACTACCCAAGAAGTTGTCAGCCCAGAGGTTTTGAGGCAGGTGGTAAAAGAGGTGGCCAACAAGCCAGAAGAGGCCAAAAAGACCATTGAAGACGCTAAGAAAATTTTGGGTGAAAAAGACGCCTCAAAATTGGGCGATGTTTTGAACAAGGTCCAAGAAACTAATTCCATTGTGCAAGATGCGCGTGAAAAACTTAAAAGCGCGGAAACTTTGTTCAAATCATCAGAGAATTAGTTTTTTGTCAATCCCGCACCTTTTTTTCTGCAAAAAAAAGGTGCGGGATCAATATCCACAGGGTAATCTAGAAAGATCTTGCTTAAAAATGATATTTTTGCTACAATAGATGTTGACAATCAATGCCCGATACTGTATATTTTCTTTATTGTTTTAAATAAAAATGTAACGGAATCATTAAAAGTTCCGTCATATTGATTATATAATTAAAATATCAATTCTTGGCCGGTCGCCAGGAATTGTAAAAAGGAGACCTAAAAATGAGTGATGTTATTAAACACTCAAAAAAGGCCCTGTCCGTGGCTCTGACAATCACTACGATTGTTTGGAGCATCGGTTTGTTTGCGTTCACGCCCGTGGCAACACAGGCGGCCGCAGGCGATCTGATTAAAGCGGCAGGCAGCAAGGCGGTCTACTTGGTGAATGCGGATGGCGTGACTATTCACCCTTTCCCGCACCTTAACGTGTACCTTTCCTGGGGCTACCCAGCGAATTTCAGTACCACGTTCACCACAGACCTGTCTGGTTTTAAAGTCGGGAACGACGTCGAGTTCCGCGACGGTTCTTTAGTAAGAGCCAAGGAAGCTTCGGCTGTTTTTGTAAAAGCAAACGGCAAATTACTCCCAGTAGTTTCTTACCCGGTGTTTCAGACTTTGGGGTACAAGGACAATAATATCACTTGGTTGCCCCAAACTTTCATTGACAAGTACACTAAGGGCGACACTTTGTCTTCAACCACCACTCACCCTGATGGTACTATCGTGAAGTATGCCTCATCTTCCAAGACCTACATTATTCAGAATGGCGTGAAGAGAGAGTTTGCTTCCACTGACGTCGCGAAAGTCAATGGCTACGCTACTATTCCAGTAATCACCATCCCAGTCACTGAAACTTATCCAGACGGGGCTAAAGTAGTGGTTAAGGAAAGCGCTTTGACCGTTCCGGTCGGCGTGGGCACTGCTCCAAGCACAACCACTCCTCCAGTGGCTACTGTTCCGGCAGGCAGTGGTTTGACTGTAGCTACGGCTTCTGATGGCCCGGTTGCGGCCACGATTTTGGCTGATACAACCGAAAACACTTATCCGCAGTCCATGATTCCGTTCTTGAAAATAAACTTCACAGCCGGTTCTGACGGCGCGGTTAAGGTTACCAGCGTGAAGTTTAAGAGAAGCGGCGTGTCGGCTGACAGCGATATCGGCAACCTCTACCTCTATGATGGCAACACCAAGGTAGCTGATTACAACTCTTTCAGCGACAAGATTACTGTTTTCAACAACTCTTCCGGCTTGTTCACGGTTGATGCTGGCACCACCAAGGCCATTACCTTAAAAGGCGACTTGGCTCGGGCCGCGACCTCCGTGACTTCAGGCAAGACCATTGGCTTTGATTTAGTGGCCGCGGCTGACGTGGTAACTGACAAAGCTACGGTTTCGGGTTCATTCCCAATAGCCGGCGCTTTAATGTCCACGGCCGCTGTGGCTGATCTTGGCCACCTCTACCTCACTTCTTACGTTACTTATCCGTCAACCATCAAGGCGGATGCGGTCAACCAGGAAGTATGGAGATTCACGGTCAATGCTTCTTCGCAGAACATGGAATTGCGCTACGTGAAAATGACCATGGTTGGCACCATCTTAAATACCGACATCAAGGACCTAAAACTGACTGTCGGCGGCGTGCAAGTTGGCGCCACCCAGCAGATTGCTTCTGACAAGACTCTGGTCTTTGATTTGACCAGCGCGCCTTATGCCATTACTTCCGGCCAGTCAAAAGTCTTTGTGTTGACCGG
>MHKO01000059.1:49077-58005 GCA_001818435.1 Candidatus Komeilibacteria bacterium RIFCSPLOWO2_02_FULL_48_11 | reverse complement strand
TATCCAGCGCCAAGCTGATCTGGTGGCTTATGACGCCAATTACAGCGTCTTTAATTCAGTCACAGTTACCGGCGATACCACGGCTTTTGCCTTGATTGAACCAACAACCGCGGCTGGCACCACTATCAGCTCCGGCACCATTACTACCGGCGTGCCCACTGATTCACCCAGCGGCAACGTGGCTGACGGCGCCACTGGCGTAAGTTTGGCTAAATTCAGCTTTACGGCTTCTGGCGAAGACGTGAAAGTCAACAGCTTGGATATTACCGCGGCTATCACCAACTCTGATGGCGGCGAAGCGGCTGTTGGCTTGGTTAATGTTAAACTACTGCTTGATGGCAGCCAAATCGGCACCACCCAGTCAACAATGACTACCTCGGCCACGGCCACGCAGTTCACGTTTGGCAATACCTTTATTGTCTCGCCAGCTACGCCTCGCTACGTAACAGTTGTGGCTGACTTATCTAATACTTATCTTGAAACTGATGATACGATTGCCATTACCCTGGCTACTCCAAGTTCAGCTAATGCCCAAGGCCAGATTACTCTGACCTCGCTCTCAACCACATCCCAGACTGGCCGCACCTTAACTGTTAAGGCCGGCACAGTGTCTCTGGCCAAGAACACGGCTTTTGCCGACCGGTCCTCATCCTTGCCAACTGGCACTAAGAATGCCAAGGCGGCCCAGATTGCTTCCTTTGTTATTACGGCCGGCACCGGCGAGGCCTCGGATGTGACCCAGATTGTCTTGAAAGATACCGGCAACACTTCGCAGATGGGTGATAACTTCCAGAACCTGAAGATTATGAATGGCACCGCCCAGATTGGCGATGTTATCGGCACTTTGGACACATCTGGCACAGCGGCCACCTATACCTTTACCCCGTCCACTGCTATTCGCATTAATGCCGGAGCCCAGTATATTGTTGATGTCTATGCTGACATCAAGTCCAGTCCACAAGACTCTGGCACCGCGGCTGCGCTTCTTAACACCAATGGCGCAATTGAAGTTGACGCTATCAGCGCCACTGGCGCTTCCACCTCATCCAATACCGGCTTGGCCACTGGCCAAGACAAGGCATTGCAGAATGGCTATATCAGCGCTAATGGCAACTTAACCATTAGCACCAATGCTGATTCACCTGTTTCGCAGCCCTTAGTAATGGGTACGACTGACGTGGAAGTGGCTAAATTCAAATTAGCCGCCAGCGTGGATGAAGATATCACTATCAGCGATATCTACCTGGCTGCCAATGTTAAGTCCGGAGCCACTGGCACATTCAAGAACATCAAGCTCTTCAACGGCACCACCCCGGTCGGTACAGCCGCCAATCTTGGCAGCACCTACTCGACCACTACTTACGCGGTGGCTGTGTTCCCGGCTTTGTCCTTGAAAGTTCCCAAGAACGGCAATGTGATTTTGACCGTAAAAGCCGATATTAGCGTCAACGGTGATGCTACCACGGCTGATACAGCCATCTTTGCCTTATTGCCTGACTATGATGGCACCACCACTGGTAATCAGGAATCCATTACTGCCAAAGGCGATTCATCCGGCGCCAGCATCACAGTCGATGACCAGGACTTCAACGCTGGGTCCGGAACATTCGCGACTGATGCCGGCGTAGTGGGCAACACCATGACTGTTTATGGCACTAAGATCAGCGTGGCTTACGCTGATGGCACGCCATCAGGCTCCCAATCGCCATCAGCCAGCCAGACAGTCATGAAGTTTGCGGTTACCAACAGTTCTAATGTTGGCAATTACTCAGCTACTCTCCGCTATGTGAACTTCACCATCTCTCAAAATGGCGTTTCACGCGCGAACAACACGGCTGTTGGCTTGGATGTCTATAAGGATAGCGTGACCAGCGCTAACTTAGTTGGCTCCACTATCTGGGTTGCCGCCGGCGCTCAAAACGTCACTGGCGTAACTCTTATGGCTAACGCAACTACCGCGACCTCTGGCACTGCTGCCGGTTTTGAGGAAACCGAAATCGCGGCTGGCGCTACCAAGACATTCATTGTCATCCTTGATACGTCAAATCTAGCATTGGCTACCAACGACAGCGTCAGCGTTTCAATTGCTGATTCTCAAATCGCCTGGCGCGATGGTGTAAGCACTTCAGATTACACCACAGCCGGTTCAGTAGCTGGCTTGCCGCTCTCAACCAAGACCATGACCTACTAATCCAGGCAAATTGGTTCTTAGTTGAAGAGAAGAACGTAACAACCCGCCCTCCACTGCAGTGGAGGGCGGGATTGTTTTATGCTAAAATACTTTTATGACTAAATTGCCAAAAATTATCAAATTTGTTTTAATTGCGACCCTGTTATTGCCCTTGATATATAACAAATGGACTATTTATCCATCGCATTTTGGCAAAACAGTCTTCTTCCAGATTATCATCGCCTGCCTGCTGGTTGGCGCTTATTATTGTTTGATTCTGCGGCAAAAACAGTATGTAAAATTGCGTTTATTGGATTGGTTTTTGCTGTTATTTGTCGGGCTGTCGCTGGTGTCGTCAATTCTGGGAGTGGAGTGGAACCGAAGTTTTTGGGGCGACCAGTCGCGGGTGCAAGGCGTTTTTACTTTAATCCATTTTGTTATTTTTTATTTTTTAGCGCGGCAATTTTTTACAAGCCAAAAAGACTGGCATAAAGCCATGATAATAGTGGGCGCGGTTGGGGTGCTGTCTTCTTTAATTGCTTGGCTTGGTTCGGTTTTGCCTTGGCTTGGTAATTTTGTTCCTCGCGGCGCGCGTTTAAACGGTTTAATCGGCAACCCGATATTTTTTGGCAATTATCTGCAACTGCCGATTTTTTTATCGTTATTTGCTTATTTTTATTTTAAAGACAAAACTTGGCGCTGGCTGTGGCTGGTAGCGGCAATAGCAACGCTTATTACCCTTCTTGGCACGCAGACGCGGGGGCCATTGGTTGGCTTAGTCGCCGGCGTAGCGGTGTTTTTAGTTTCATTTATTTGGACCCAGGCAAACAAGCGAATAAAATTAGGCGCCATTATTTTTGGCTTGGTTGCGGCTGGATTTTTGACAGCTGGTTATACTATTCCCAGCGTGCGCCAGGCCGTGCCAGCGCGGCTGCATTTTGTTTTTGCCGTCAACCCGCGCGAGGGCACGGCCCAAACCAGGTTGATGGCCTGGCAAATAGCCATTGATGGTTGGAAAGAACATCCTTGGCTGGGCGCTGGTCCGGAAAGCTATCAAGATACTTTTGACCATCATTATAATCCTGGTTTTTTGGAATTTTCTTTTGCTGAAACGGTTTGGGATCAGCCGCATAATTACGCTTTGGAAATTTTGTCTTCGCGCGGCGCCATCGGCCTGGCGTCGTATTTAGCCATTATTATCGCGGCTTTGGCTTGTCTTTACCAGGCCTGGAAACGCGAACAAGATAAAAGCAAACAATTGGCTTTAATTTTTCTGCTGGCCGGTTTGGCGGCTTACGTCAGCCAATTAATGTTTTCGTTTGAAACTTCGAATTCCTGGCAATTGTGGTTTTTATTCTTAGGATTGATTGCCTGGTTGAGATATGGCCCTGAATCATCCACTATAAATCGCGCCCGCTTGGGCAGGGAAATCGGTCTGGTGGTTTTGGGTGTTTTAGCCGCGACTTCGGTTTATTATAATATCTTGATGCTCAAGAGCACCTATTATACCAGCTATGCCCGGGACGCGTCTTTAATCCAATCGGTTTATTTATGGCAGCAGTACGCTACTAAAGCGATTGCTCAATCAGTTCCTTTCCAATGGGAGCAGGCTTTCTTTTTAACCAAAGACATGGCCATACTTGACGGCTATCGTAAATTAGACAAGCAGGCGCTAATCGCGGTTGGCCCGCAGATCGAGGCAGTCTGGCTTAAATATCTTGCCCAAAAACCGGATACATATTTATACAAGTTTTGGCTGAGCCAGCTTTACGCTTTTATGGGCGAGTTCGTGGATGCCGGTTATTTTCCCCAAGCCGAAAAATTACTGGTTGAAGCTTGGGATATAAATAAAAACCGCCAGACCGTGCCGCTCTTGCTGGCCAAAACTTATTTTATAGAAGGCAAGATTGACGAGTCAATTAAAGTCATGGAAGAATTAGTGGCCCAGAACCCTGTTTATGAACAGCCGCATTGGTTTTTAGGACTTAACTTAATGCGCGCCGGCCAGACAAAAAGAGGATTGGAAGAATTGGAAAAAGGCAAAAATTTTGGCTTGGCTTTTAAGAGCAATATCCAGTATTTGATTGATGTCTACGCCCAGGCCAAACAATACGAAAAAATTCCAATGCTTTATGAAATGTTAATTGCGCAAGAGCCGGATAATTATGGCTTTTACGCGAATCTGGCCGCCACTTACGCCGAGCTGGGCGATAAGCCGAAAGCTTTGAAATTCATCAAAAAAGCGGTTGACATTAATCCGGCTTTGCAAGCCGAAGCCGAACAATTCAAAAAAGATCATCAATTAACGGAATAATTAACAAGCGATTGATCTATGGCAAAAAACATCCTCAAAAAATATTGGTTTATCTTCCTGATTATTGTCCTGATCATCGGGGCTGGTATTTTTATCTATAGCCGCCAACAAAATTCAGCTAGCCAGTCTTTGGACGCGTTTAAAAAAGAACAGCCGGCTTTGGCTGAATTTACCGACGACATTGTCCGGCTTTTGAAAACCAAACCAGCCAAGGGCGAGGAAACAAAGCATTATCTGGAATTAGGCCTGGCCTGGAAAAGCTTGGCTGATAGGACTAGCAATAAAGAGCATTATCGCGCGGCTCTGAAAGTCTATCAGGACGGATTGACATTCACTAAGCGAAATAATACGCTTTTTCTTAATAATGCCGGCAACATGGCTATTTATACGGGCGATTATGAATTGGCGCGCGGTTTTTTTGAAGAAGCCATCCGGGTCGCCCCAGGGGATGCCGAGGCCTATATCCGCTTGGCCAATCTGCATAAAGATTATTTGCGCAGCGCGCCGGAAACGATAATTGGCATTTATGACCAAGGTATTGCCCGCACGCCTTACGCGGCTGATTTAAAAGCTAAAAAAGACGAATATGTTAAGAATCAGGGCCGCTAGATTTTTGCTGTATTTAACGGCTTTGACCCCGCTTTTATACGCGGGCAGTTTTTACTTTCCTTACGTGGTGCCGCGCACCATTTTATTTCGCCTGCTGGTTGAGGCCGCTGCGTTGATTTTTATCTGGTTGTGGAGTCAGGGCCAATTGCGATTATCCGCATCGCAACGCTGGCATCATAATTATTTTATTCTGGCTCTAGGACTGATTATCGCGGCTGATTTTATTACCGGCGTTTTTGGCCTGTCTTTTAACAACAGCTTGTTCGGGGACATTGAAAGATCTTGGGGAGTCTACACTATTTTTCATTTGTATTTGTTCTATGTATTATTACGAATCTTTTTTGATTCCCAAGCGTGGAAAATTTATCTTAATTGTTTGCTGGCCAGCACTTTGATTGTGGCTGTCTATGGTATTATCCAATATTATCCGGATGTTTTTCACATTACCTTGTTCCAAGCCGGGCCAGGCCGTATTTTGAGCACCCTGGGCAACCCGGCTTATACGGCCATGACCCTGATGTTCGGCCTGGGCTTGGCCGTATATCTGATCCTAAAAAGCAATTTAAAATGGCAGAGGTATTTATATGCTGTTTTGATTATTATTCAGTTTTTCGCTTTTACTTTAACCGGTATTCGCGGCGCGTATCTGGGTTTTTTGGCCGGCCTGGCTATGGCTTTAATTCTAGCGCTCTTTGTTTCTCAAAAGCGTTTAGTCCGGCGGATGTCTTTAGTTCTGTTATTGTTTTTGTTGATTGCGGCTGGTTTATTTTTTTCATTCCGCGGCAATCACGTTGTCCGGAATTTGCCCCTAGTCGGGCGCTTGGCTTCCATTAATTTGAATGACGGCACGGTTAAAACCCGGTTAATCAGCTGGCGCGCCGCTTGGCGGGGGTTTAAAGATAATCCAATATTGGGTGTTGGCTTGGAAAATTACGGCGCGGTATTTAATAAGTATTTTGACCCGATTTATTACAGCCTGGCCTCGAGCGAGCCGTATTTTGACCGGGCGCACAATAGTTTTTTGGATATTTTGGCCGCCACCGGCTTGATGGGCGCTTTGGCTTTTCTGACTCTAATTGTCTGTTTGTATTATTATTTATGGCAGGGTTATAAATCCGGCCGTCTGACACGAGGCGAGCTGATATTATTCAACAGCCTGGCCGCGGCTTATTTTGCGCATATCTTTTTTGTTTTTGATGACATTAATTCTTTGCTGTTGTTTTTTGTTTTTCTCGGTTTGATAGAATTTACCTATCATAAAAATCCATTATTTGATTCATCAACCGCGGCAACCAAGCCCGGTTCACTCCGTCTGCCGGCGGCCTTGATTATGGGATTAATTGTTGTTTGGTTCGGTCTGGTTTTAAACATTCGGATTGCGCGCGCCAGTTTGAGCGTTATTGACGGCCTGCTGGCCCGGGACAATAAGGAAGCTGTCCAGCACTTCCGCGAGGCCTTGGCCGTCAAATCGATTCCTCGCCTCGGTTTGGCGGACTCTTATGTTGATTGGCTGGTGAAGACAGCCAATGATTATAAAAAAGTTCCCACCCCGGAAGGCCAGCGGCTTTTTGATGATAATTTCGCTTTTATCAAAATAGTCCTCGAGGAGGAGCTGAATAAAAATAAATACAATCCCATAATTTTCTTAAAGCTCTCAACTCTCTATTGTTCTCATTTTTTGGTTTATGGCGATGGCGCGGATAAAGATTTTGCCGTGGCTTATGTTGACGGCGCGATTGCTCTGAGCCCGGATCGTCCGCAATATTATAATTTACTGGCCGAGACTTATGTTATTTTTGGGGACGGCAAAAAAGCGGCCGCGGCCGCGGAAAAATCTTTGAGTCTGAATCCTGATTATGTTGAGACCTATGTTTATTTAGTCCGCTCTTACGCCGCCGACAACCAGCTTGATAAGTCTTTTTCTTATTTTCAGGAATCGTTAAAGCGGGGCCTTTCAGCCAATACTGAGGACGCGGCCTTGGAGTTAGGCAACAAATTTATTAAAGGCAATCAAGTTGCCAAGGCCGCCGAGATTTACCGGTTGTTGCTAACGGCCAAACCGGCCAGCACCAAGGCTTTTATCAATTTATCAATTGTTTCGTTGCGCCTGAATAAGCCGGATGACGCCATAAAATACGCCGAACAGGCGGCGGAGCTGGACAACAGCTTAAAATCGGAAGTCGATTATATTATCGGGCAGATCCGCGCCGGCAATATCGAGCAACTGCTGGAAAAGCTGGGTGTTTAGGATTCGTATATGGCTTTGGTTTTCGCGGCCATAGCCGGCAAATCAAAGCCGGATATTTTTGGTTGGAGCGGCAGAGCCAAAGCTTTTTTAATTTTATCCGCCAAATCATTAGCGTCATTCGGCGCGCAGAGATAGCCGTTGCTGTTATCTTGAATAATTTCCGGCGTGCCCCCGACTTTCGTGGCGACAATGGGCACTCCAGCCATTGCGGCTTCCAAGAGAGTGTACGACAGGCCTTCTTTGCGCGAGGGGAGAACAAAGAGGTCAAAGGCTTTGAGATATTGGCTGGCGTTCTTGATGGGCCCTGTAAAAAATATTTTTTCTCTTAACTCATAACTTTTAACTCTTAACTTTTTCTCTTCCGGGCCATCGCCGATTAAGATAAGCGCGGCGTCAATATTTTTCATAGCTTGAATTAAAACGTCAATGCCTTTAGTCGGATAAAAATTAGCAATAGTGCCGATGACCTTGTCATTGCGAGGAGCGAGCGTACTCGCGAGCGACGCGGCAATCCCCTCGGAAATACTCGGGGCAGGCTTATCATCGCGTTGAACAGGGCTGTCCGGCAGTCGCTCTTTATTGCGATTGTAAGATTGCCACCCAAAGGGTGGCCAGCCTCTGGCTGGCTTCGCTTCACCCGCCAAGGAGGCGGGTTTCGCTCGCAATGACAAACGCGCTTCCTCTCTTGATAAAAAATTCATTGCGTTTGCGTCAATGCCATTGTGAATAGTAATTAATTTATTCGGGTCAATGCCGGCCGTGATGCCGGTTTGGCGGTCAAAGTCAGAGACAGTAATTATTTTATCAATCCGGCGCGAGCTGAAAAGTTCGATTTTTTTGTATAGCCATTTTTTCCAAAAAGGGAGCGGTTCGTTAAAAACAAAGCCATGGGCTGTGTATATAATTTTTGGTATGCCAGCTTTCTTAGCGGCTAATGACCCCAAGATTCCGGCTTTACTGCTATTAAGATGGACAATATCGGGCTTTATGTTGCCTAATAGTTTTTTGAGCTCAAAATAGGCCATTAAATCATGGTAGGGGTTGATAGCTCTGACTAGATGTTTAAGCCTTGTTGTGGCTAATTTTTGAGCCTCCAGGCGCGTGAATAATGGGCCATTACCTCCCGCGGCTATACGTACTTGACATCCAGCACCTTTTTTGTTTAAAAAGGTGCTGGATTGTAGATTAATTGCTAAATCAAAAACATAACGCTGGGCGCCGCCCCATTCTGATTGGGTTATTATGTATAGTATTTTTTTCATTTTCTGGTAATATTAGATTATCTCTGAATTATGATTATTTTACCTTGCCATGTCAAACAGTAAATATAAAATTGGCATTATCGGAGGTGGTGTTGTTGGTCAAGCCATGGCCTCTTTTTTTGATGGTGCAAAATTATATGACAAGTTTAAATCCTTAGATTCGATTGCTGACGTGTTAGCGCAAGACGTCATTTTTGTTTGCGTGCCCACGCCTTATAATAATGGTTTTGACCGCTCGGTTTTAGATGATGTTTTTGGTAATTTTAAGGATTTATCAGACAAGATTATTGTCATCAAATCCACGTCCTTGCCCGGAACCACTGAT
>MHKO01000059.1:47909-49053 GCA_001818435.1 Candidatus Komeilibacteria bacterium RIFCSPLOWO2_02_FULL_48_11 | reverse complement strand
TTAAAAATTTTATTCAATCCGGAATTTCTGTCGGAAAAAACCGCGGCTGAAGATTTTCTCAAGCCCGACAAACAAATCGTCGGTTATACGGATAAAAGCCAGCCGGACGCGGAACTGGTTTTATCTTTGTTGCCAAGCGCTCCTTATAAAAAAATAATGCCGGCTAAGGCCGCTGAGCTGGTAAAGTACGCCATTAATTCTTTTTATGCCACCAAAGTTATTTTTGGAAACTGGCTTTATGATTTATCGGAATCATTGGGCGTTGATTACAACCAGCTCAAAGAAGCTTTTGTGTCCGACCAGAGAATAACCGATTCCCATTTTGATGTTTGGCACGGCGGCTATCGCGGTTTTGGCGGCAAATGCTTGCCCAAAGATTTAAAATCAATAAAAGATTTTACAACCGCGCTCGGTCTGGACGCGGCCTTGCTCGAGGCTGTTGACGAGATGAATAGTAAGTATAAAAAAATTTAGTGCCATTGCGAGGGAGCGTATTCGCGACTCCCTCGGGAATACTCGGGACAGGCTCCGCAATCCCGAAATTAATTCTGGGATTGCCGCGTCGTTCGCGAGTACGCTCACTCCTCGCAATGACGATGTGATATGAAACGAATAGCTTTATTTTCTATTACTTTCCATCCTTTTATCGGCGGGGCCGAAATTGCCATTAAAGAGGTAACAGACAGGTTGCCGGATTTTGAATTTGATATTTTTACAGCCCGTTTGGACCCAAAACTGCCGCAACAAGAAAAAATCGGTCCGGTTAATGTTTATCGCGTCGGCACCGGCCATAAATTACTGGATAAATATTTATATCCTTATCGCGCCGCGCGGCTGGCTTTAAAACTGCACCGCCGGAATCCTTACGATATTATTCACGCTGTACTCGAAACCTATGCCGGCCTAGGGGCTTTGCTTTTTAAAAAACGGTTCAATCGCGTGCCTTATGTTTTGACTTTGCAAAGCGGGGACCCGGATTCGTTTTTATGGAAGCGGACTTGGTTTTGGTATCCGCTTTACCGGCAGGTTTATACTAAAGCCGATAAAATAACGGCCATCAGTCAATGGCTGGCTAAGCGGGCGCGGCGCTACGGTTATAAAGGCGAAGTCGCGATTATTCCCAATGGCGTGGATGTTGAACATT
>MHKO01000059.1:40823-47900 GCA_001818435.1 Candidatus Komeilibacteria bacterium RIFCSPLOWO2_02_FULL_48_11 | reverse complement strand
CTAGTCTATAAAAATGGCATTGATACCTTAATTGAATCTTTAAAGTATCTGCCGCAAGATGTGGCGCTGGTGATAGCCGGGTCAGGGGAAGACGAAGATAAGTTCAAGTTTCAAGTTTCAAGTTTCCAGCCAAAGGCTGGTCAGCCTCTGGCCGACAAGTTTCAAGAAAGAGTGATATTCCTAGGCCACATTGATCATGATTCTCTTCCTAGGGTTTTGAAGGCGGCTGATGTGTTTGTGCGGCCCTCGCGCAGCGAAGGCTTGGGCAACGCTTTTTTAGAAGCCATGGCTGTGGGTCTGCCGGTTGTTGGCGCAAAAGTGGGCGGGATTGTTGATTTTATTAAAGACCGCGCCACCGGTTTATTAGCGGCGCCGGATAATGCCCCAGAGCTATCCCAAGCTATCAATGAGTTGCGTCAAGACGCAAATTTGCGGCATTCACTGTCCCGCGCCGGACAATCATTGGCAAAAACCAAGTACGACTGGAATATCATCGCCCAAGCTTATAAAAACATTTATGAAAGTTGTTAGTTTTTTTTCTTACAAATCTTTAAGAGGATTCATAGACGGATATTTGGCGGCGCACTTTCCGGTTGTTTCCAAATTGCTTAATCGCCATAAGACCGGGGTAAAATATCTTTTTGCCGGCGGCACGGCCGCGGCGGTTAATTTAATGCTTTTATATGTTTTAACCGACATTATTGGTGTCTGGTATTTGACTTCGTCGGTCGTCGCTTTTATAGCTTCGTTCATAACCAGTTTTGTTTTGCAGAAATTTTGGACATTCCGCGACCCGGGGTTAGGCAGAATCAAAAAGCAATTTGCTATTTACATAGTATTGGGGGCCATAAATTTTTTCTCCGGCCCGGCTCTGCTTTATGTGTTTGTGGAGGTTTTTCACATTTGGTATTTGTTCGGGCAAGTTTTAGCCATGGGTCTTTTGGCCGCGGCTAACTACTTTATAAATAAGTTCGTAACCTTTAAGAAAGACTCTTCGCATGAAAGTGTTAATGTTTAGCACCGACAAGAGTGTTCTGGAAAAAGACTCGCTGGCTCAAAAGCGCCTGGTTGAATATGGCACTTTGGCGGAAAAATTATTTATTGTTGTTTTGAGCAAGAAAAAGAATAATAATCAGCCAGTTGCTATCAGCCAAAATACTACGGTTTGCTCGGCTTGGTTTTGGAGCGCTTGGAATTCGGGCAAGAAGTTCAAAAATCAAAATATTGATTTAATTACCTCTCAAGATCCTTTTGAAACCGGGTTAATTGGTTATCTGGCCGCGTGTCGTCTTAAAGCTAAATTGCAATTACAAATCCATACCGATTTTTTAAGCCCGTATTTTATCAAAGGATCATTTAAAAACCGAATTCGTGTCTGGCTGGCTAAATTTTTATTGCCAAAAGCTGATTCTATCCGTGTCGTCAGCCAAAGGATTAAAAGATCTTTATTAACAATTCAACAATTCAACAATATAACAATTTCTGTTCTCCCCATCTTCGTTGATGTCCAAAAAATTCAGTCCGCCCCAGTGACTGTCGATCTGCATAAAAAATATCCGCAATTTGATTTTATAATTTTAATGGCCTCGCGCCTCACGCGCGAAAAGAACATCTCGCTGGCCATTACGGCCATGTCTAAAGTTGTAAAGACTAATTCTAAAGTAGGGCTGATTATTATCGGCGACGGCCCGGAAAAGGACGGGCTGCAACTCGCAACTATCAACTCACAACTATCAACTAGTATTATTTTTGAGCTTTGGACTGACTCTTTAGCCTCATATTACAAAACCGCCGACGCGTTTCTCAACTCTTCTAATTATGAGGGCTATGGCCGGACTTTAATTGAAGCCGCCTCCGCCGGTTGCCCGATTATTACCACCAATGTGGGTGTGGTCGGGCTTGCCCGCCGAAGCCTTGGCGAAGGCGGGGAGGCGATTAATAAAGATAATAGCTTGGTTGTTCCGGTTGGCGACGCGGCCGCGTTGGCGGCAAGCATGATGAAGTTAATCGAAAATAAAAGCCTGCGGCAGGCATTGAGCCTAAAGGTTAAAGACGCAGTCGCGAATCTAGGCAATAAAGAGGCCTATTTAGAAAAATATAAACAGTCATGGCAGGTCTAATATGATAAATCCTTGGGACGCTTTCGCGCAGGAAAAATTAAAAAAGATTTTTACGGAAAAGAAAACCGTTATTGATATTGGCGGCGGTTTGCGCGTTGACGGCAGTAAAAATAACCGCCTGGATCCAAAAAATAAATGGCTTGAGCCCTATATTGCCAAGGTTGATTATAAAGTTCTGGATAAAGTAGCTGATTATAAGCCGGATATTGTGGGCGATATTCATACTCTGCCTTTTGCTGATAACAGTATTGACGCGTTCATTTGTGTAGCTGTTTTGGAGCACGTGGAAGAACCGCAGCAAGCGGTTAAAGAAATGTATCGAGCATTAAAGCCGGGAGGTTATTGCTATATCTATGTGCCTTTCTTATATTATTATCACCCGATGGAAGGCTATTATAAAGATTTTTATCGTTTTACCCGCGATGGAGTTAAATATTTAACGCGCGATTTTAAGAGCGTGGAGATGCAAAATGTGCGCGGCGCTTTATCCACGCTGGCCAACTTGTTTCCTTTGTTTTCTAAAAAAACAAAAATGTTCGATTGGCTGGATGCGTTAATCGGCAAGGTAAAAACAAAACAGACAAGCGGCTATATAATTTTTTGCGTAAAATGATTGTATGTTTGATAAAAAAGTTTCAATTATCATCCCGATTTACAATGAAGCCAAGACTTTGCGAGCCATCTGGCAACGCGTCCAGGAGGCGCCATTGCCGGCTGGATTGACCAAGGAAATTATTATGGTTGACGACGGCTCGCGCGACCATAGCCCCGAAATAATTAAGAGTTTGGCCGCGGATTGCATTGCGATATTAAAAGAAAAAAATCAGGGCAAAGGCGCGGCCGTGCGCGCGGGTCTGGCTGCCTCCACTGGCGATTATGTTATTATTCAAGACGCGGATCTGGAATATAATCCGGACGAATACCCTCTTTTACTGGAACCATTATTAAAGAATCAGGCTGACATAGTTTATGGCTCCAGATTTTTAGGCGGCCGGCCACATCGGGTTTTATTTTTTTGGCATTACGCGGGCAATAATCTTTTAACCCTGCTTTCTAATATTTTTACTAATTTGAACTTGTCGGATATGGAAACTTGTTATAAGTGTTTCAATCGCCGCGTGCGCGATGTTTTGGTTAAGAATTTATCCAGCAACCGTTTTGGCATTGAGCCGGAAATTACCGCCGTGGTTGCCGGCCATAAATTTAGAATTTACGAAGTTGGTATTTCTTATGCGGGCCGCACTTATGACGAGGGTAAAAAAATCGGTTGGAAAGACGGTTTAGCGGCCTTGTGGTTTATTTTTTATTATAATGCGATACGCCGCCATTGAAGCCAATGCCAGATTATATAAAAAAATATAAAATAGTTATATTAATTGCAGGCATAGCCATCCTGCTGCGGTTGATTTTTTTTGGCATAATAATAAGCCAAAAAAATTATAATCTCAATAGCGCGGTCAGCGGCGCCAAATTTGATGGCTACTATGAAATTGCTTATAACTTGATTAATCATTCTGTATTTTCTTTCGACCAGGATAACTCATTAATTTTATCGGATACAAAAAGAACCCCTGGCTACCCGGTAATTTTGGTTCCGTTTTTATACTTTGATGGCGCTTATCTTGTTATTTTTTTGCAGATAATTTTAGGAGGCGTTTTAGCGGCTTTGGCCTGGTTGATTGCCTGGCGCGTCACTAGCCAGGCAAAAATTGCCAATATTGTTGGGTTACTAATGGCAATCGATCCGGTTGGAATATGGCTGTCTGTAAAATTTTTAACGGAAACGTTTTTTACTTTATTTTTCTTTTTATTCATATTATCCGTAATTAAGTTGTTAAAAGTTATTAATCACAAAGGCGAAACAGGCGGCAGCGCTGGCAATATACCCATACTAGCTGGTTTGTATTTGGGATTAGCCACTTTATTCCGTCCGACTACATTGTATTTACCCGTATTTTTGATTCTTAGCTGGTTAATATTCGCTTATTGGCGTCATAAAAAAAAGCAGTGGTCCACGGGGTTTATTTTTTTTATTTCATTTGTGATAGTGTTGTCTCCCTGGTTTATTAGGAATTATAAAGTTTTTGGCGTGGTTGGTTATTCTTCGATCGCCTCCGAAACATTATTTACTTATTTGGCACCGTCTGTTATTTCGATGAATAGCGGTAAAGGATTTAGTGAATCGCAGATGATTTTTTTTACAAATCAGGGTTATGCCGATTATCCGCGCGTCGATATAGCTAATAGCGGTGAGTTTAAAAACAGAGCCATTGCGTTATTAAAGCAGTATCCATATGAATCTATATTGGCCGCGGGTGTTGCTGCCACGGCTTTTTTTACACATGACGGCGCTCTTAGTTTTTTGCAAGAAATTAATTTAATATCGGGCGCGTTGCCTGCCAAAGCCGACTTGATTCATAATTTTACGGATTTTATAATCAGTCCTTTCGCGCTGATAGCCCTGTTTCGTTTATTGTGGTTTGTGATTTTTTTGACTTTTTTGTGGCGGTTTCTATTAATGTGGCGTCGAAAAATACTAACTTCGCCTTATGTCTTTTTACTATTATTAATTTTTTATTTCGCGGCCACAACAATGTTCAATGGTTTTGGAGCCAACGCCCGCTTCCGATTTCCAGTAAACTCCTTAATTTTGATTTTCAGCGTTAGTTGGGGCGTAAGAAAATTTTATGAGATTATTGATTGTCGCTCAAAAAGTAGACAAGAATGATCCGGTGTTAGGTTTTTTTCACCAATGGCTGGAAGAATTCGCTAAACATTGCCAAAATGTTATTGTGATTTGTTTGGCCAAAGGAGAGTATAGTCTTTCCAGTAATATTCAAGTCTTGCCACTTGGCAAAGAGAGCGGCCAATCGCGGATTAAATATCTTGCCAATTTTTACAAATATATTTGGCAGGAACGGAACAATTATGACGCGGTTTTTGTCCACATGAATCCGGAATACGTTGTTCTGGGCGGCTTGTTGTGGCGAGCTTGGAATAAGCCAATCGGGCTTTGGTACACGCACAAAAGTGTTAACCTAAAATTAAGATTGGCCTTGAGATTATCCCATCTGATTTTTACCGCTTCCCGAGAGAGCTTCCGCCTTAAGAGCAAAAAAGTCAGAATAACCGGCCATGGCATAGATACTGAATTTTTTAAGCCAAAAGAGCGGGGAGGAAGCGCTGAGTTTAAAATAATCAGCGTTGGCCGAGTTTCGGCAACTAAAAATCAATTAAGTTTAGTGAAGATATTTGCCGAACTGTCGTCCCAAACGCAAAAATTAATAACACTTGAGCTAATTGGAGCCCCGGCGGTGGACAAAGATAAAAAATATTTACAGCAGATTAAAGATTTTATAACTGTCCAGGGACTTGGAAATAAGATAATGTTTTTAGGCGCGATTCCGCAGCGCGAATTAGTAAAGCATTATCAAGACGCGGATTTATTAGTTAATCTAAGCCAAACCGGCAGTTTGGATAAAGACGTGCTGGAAGCAGCAGCCTGCAATTTAGACGTGCTGACTACCAATGAGGCGTTTCAAAATATATTACCCAAACAATATCTGGCTAATAATTCCGAGCCAGAAATAAAACGCGCTCTACTAGAGAAGATTGAGCGTCCCCTTGGCGCTACGGCGCTGCGCGCGGTTATTGAGTCTTATCATAGCCTGCCGCGGCTTATCAAACTTATCGTCGCTTCATTCTAATTTATTCCGTATGTTCAAAGTAATCATTAAAGAAATTTTTAAGGGCAAGACGCTGATTCGGACGTTGATGAATTTGGAATTGAAAAAATACACCTTATCCGGCCGCGTTTTGGATATCGGCGGCGGGGAGAATCCCAGTTATTTGCGATTTTTTAAAAAATCGTCTGATTTGCAATTCACGGGCATTGATTTAAAAAGTTCGGCTGGCTCCTCTTGCCTTGATTTGGAAAAAGACAAGCTGCCCTTTGCCGGCAGCAGCGTTGACCAGGTATTGCTTTTTAATATTCTGGAGCATATATATAATCATAAGTTTCTGGCAGCCGAAGTCTGTCGCGTTCTCAAGCCGTCCGGCATAGTTATTGGTTTTACGCCTTTCTTAGTGAATGTTCATCCCGACCCGCATGATTATTTTCGCTACACTAAAGAGAGTTTGGAGAGAATATTTAAGGAGTCTGGTTTCAGCCAAGTTGAAATCAAAGGCATCGGCCGCGGTCCGTTCGCGGTCAGTTATAACACCCTGATATGTCTTTTTCCCGGATTGGTGCGCTTGGTGCTTTTGCCATGGTATTGGTTGGGCGATAGTTTATTGCTAGGTTTAAAGCCAAAATTAAAAGAAAAATTTCCTTTGGGTTATTTGTTTGTTTTAAAGAAATAGTAATTTATGTGCGGGATTAACGGATTTAATTTTAAAGACGAACCCCTGCTCCGACAGATGCTGGAGCAGACCAAACATCGCGGTCCCGACGACCAAGGCGCTTGGTTTGACGATCATGTTTCTCTGGGCCATAATCGCTTGAGTATTATTGATTTGAGCCCGGCCGGTCACCAGCCCATGAAGAGCATTGATGGCCATCTGGCGATTACTTATAATGGCGAGCTTTATAATTATCGCGAACTGCGCGCCGAACTCAAGGGCAGTTATCCTTTCCGGACAAAAACCGATACTGAAGTTATTTTGGCTGCTTACCAAAAATGGGGCCAGGGGTGCGTGAAAAAATTCAACGGTATGTTCGCCCTGGCCATTTGGGATCAAGAAAAACAGGAATTGTTTTTAGCCCGTGACCAGATTGGAATTAAGCCGCTGTATTATTATTGGGATGGTAAGCGATTTATTTTTTCATCGGAAATAAAAGCCATCCTAAAACATCCATTGGCGCCAAAACTGAATCATGATGCCTTGAATATGTTTTTTCGGCTTTTATACGTGCCCGAGCCGCACACGCCTTGGCAGAATATCTATAAGTTTCCGC
>MHKO01000059.1:5216-40815 GCA_001818435.1 Candidatus Komeilibacteria bacterium RIFCSPLOWO2_02_FULL_48_11 | reverse complement strand
ACGCCAATTGGTTTCCGACCGGCCACTGGGCCTTTATTTGAGCGGTGGTATTGATTCCACTGTATTACTGGGCTTGATGTCCGAAATCTCCGGTCATAAAGCACAAACATTCAGCGTGGGTTTTGCTACTGACATTCAGTCGGAAAAATATAACGCTGATTTCGCGATTGCCAAAAAAACGAGCGCGTATTTTGGCAGTGAGCATACCAGTTTGATGATGTCGGCGCGGGATGTGCGCGATAATTTTGCCAAGGTCGTGTGGCAGGCCGATGATTTGGTCTCCAATCATACGCAAACCGCCATGTATATATTAGCCCAAGCCACTAAGCCACACGTGGCTGTGGCTCTGTCGGGCGACGGCGGGGATGAATTATTCGCCGGCTATGACCGTTATTATCTTAATCACTTAATTGATCGCTGGCAGTATTTGCCGGCCTGGTTGCGGAATAACTTTATCAGCCAGAGATTTTTTAATTTAGCCGGTAAAATCGATCTCTTTAACAAGCTTAATACTTTATCCGGCGTTGATCGTCTGCTATTGTTTATGGCGCAAAAAGAAACAACTCTCGGCCAGGTGCTAAACCCGGATTTTAATCGGCCGGGTGTTACTCGCGATTTTTTTAACAAGAAGTTTTTTGCAAATTCCGGCGCGCTCAATCCCAAAGATTCAACCAAGGCTTTGCAGTATCTGGACATGCAAACCTGGCTTTTAGACGATGCCTTAAATCGGACCGACCGCATGAGCATGGCGCATGGCCTGGAGGTGCGCGTTCCATTGCTTGATAAAGATTTGGTTGAATTAGCCATGCGTATTCCGGCCAAATATAATATGGATTCCCGGACATCCGGTAAAAAACTTTTTAAAGAGGCCATGCAAGAGTATCTTCCCGATTTTGTGTATAATGAACCCAAGCGCGGTTTCTTTTCACCAATGGCTAAATGGTTGCGCGGCGATCTTAAAGATTGGGCGCAAGAGATTTTGTCACCGGATTATAACCCGGCCGCTCAAGAGTACTTGGACTTTAAGGCCATTAGAACTGTTTTTGATAGTCATTTAAGCGGCCGGCAATACGCTTTGAATACGATTTGGTCGCTTTTAACTTTCCAGGTGTGGCTGAAACAATTTAATAAATAAACGTATTATGACGGAAGAAAACGAAGAACTGAACAAGAAGGTAACAAATTGGTGGAACGACAATCCATTTACTTATAATCCGTTGGAGCAAAAGGAAATAAAGCCCGATGCGGCGTTTTTTCGGGAAGTGGATCGGAAATTCATTAAATGGACCCCCTGGGGACAGCGCGACAGCCGCCCTTTGTCGGCCGTGATTGATTATGAGAGTTTGGTTGGCCAGCGCGTTTTAGACATTGCGATTGGCACTGGCTGGAGCACGGAACAATTTGCCCGAGTCGGCGCTGATGTCTCGGCCATTGATATCACTCCCAAGGCCGTGGAATTAGCCAAGACGCGTTTTACTATTTTTGGTTTACCCGCGACCGATATCCGGGTGGCTGATGCCCAGGTTCTGCCCTGGCCGGATAATACCTTTGACTATGTTCTGGCTTGGGGGTGTTTAATGCACATGCCGAATACCGAGCAGGCAATAAGCGAAATATATCGTGTTTTAAAACCCGGTGGCAGAATGGCGGGCATGATGTATAATAAGCATTCCTTGCACTGGTGGTGGTATATTTGGCTTTCAAAAGGCATTTTGCGCGGTAGATTATTGAGGATGACTAAACAACAACTGGCCAATCGTTACACAGACGGTGTTTATCAAGGCGGAAATCAATTAACTAAATTTTATAGTTCACGGCAAATACGAAGAATGTTCGGCCGGTTCAGCCAATGCCGCGTCAGCATCCACGATACCACCACGGCCATTGATCATTGGCCGCATCACTGCCTATCTTTAGGACGTTTTCTACCGGCTAAGATTCGTCAGTATTTAACTACCGTGGTTGGTCAAAGTTTGTGGATTGAAGCTGTTAAATGATAATTTATGGTTAAAGTATATATTGGTCAGCCGTTAACTATTTCCCATTTGCCCGTATTATACCCGAATTTAGGCGTGCAAAAAAAAGAGCGTAGTCTTTTCATGAACAATGTTTTCGCTCATTATACGGAGCCAATCTTTGAGATTGTTGCCGACCCCAATGACGCTGATTATTTTTTACTGCCCCATGATTACTTTCTGCTTTTTGTCAGGGAGAATGAATACATGCAAAGATTTGCGGCTCTGGCGGAGAAATATGGTAAAAAAGTTATTGTTTTCGCGCATGGTGATCCGGAAATTGACATACCCATCAACAATTCAATAGTTTTTCGGATAGCGCGCTACGGCCGCAACAAGAAACCAAACGAAATTATTATGCCCGTTTATGGGGAAGATTTATTGCAAGACAGGCCGCTGTCTATTCGCCGCAAGGGCGCCAAGCCGGTTGTTGGATTTTGCGGCTGGGCGCGATTGGGAAGCGCGCGGGAAAAGTTGGCTTATTATGTTAAAGATGCGATTTGGTCGGTGAAAAATTTTTTACCAGGCAATCAGCATCTCGGCCCAGAGCGGCAAGGTATGTGGTTTAGGCGTCAGGCCATAAAAATATTAGAGAAATCATCTTTAGTGGAATCAAATTTTAAAATTCGGGAGAGTTTTTCCGGGCACCGGACAACCATAAAACTTGACCCGGCCCAGGCGCGGGCGGAGTATATAGACAACATGCTGAATTCGGACTTTATTTTAACGGTTAAGGGCGGCGGCAATTGTTCAATGCGATTTTACGAGGCTTTATCGTTGGGCCGGATTCCTCTTTTTATAAAGACTGATAATGTCTTGCCCTTTGAAGATATTATAAATTACAGGGAATTCGTGGTTTTTGTAAATTATGATGAAGTTGATTTAATTGATACAAAGCTGTCTGATTTTTACAACGCGTTAAGCGATGATGATTTCATTCAAAAGCAAAAACGCGCCCGGGAAACGTATGAAAAATATCTGCGCTTGGACTCTTTCTTTAGATTAATTCCGGACATACTGAATAAGAAGGCCAGCCAAAGGGAGAGATAGAGTTTGGCTTTACTTAATCAGCAGTTTGAGATATTATTCATCAGTATTATTTATTAGACGCGACGCCTAAATCCAAATTATTATGAGTTTACTCGCCCCCAAATTAGCCATTATATCTCCTTGTTTTAATGAAGAAGTCATTATCCAAGAATCTGCTAAAAAATTATTGGCGGTTTTGGATGATTTAATCCAAAAATCGAAAATTCACCCAGACAGTTTTATTTATTTTGTCAACGACGGCAGTACCGATAAAACTTGGGATTTAATCGAAAAATTACACGTCCAAGACAGCCGTGTCAAAGGGCTGCGGTTGTCGCGCAATTTTGGCCAGGAGCACGCCGTGATCGCGGGGCTCTTAAGCGTCCGCGAGCGGGCGGATTGTTTTATAACCATTAATTCCGATTTACAAGACGACTTATCGGTTATGGAAAAATTTATTGACGGGTTTAGCCAAGGGTATGAGGTGATTTATGGCGTTAAAAAGAATCCCAGAAAAGATTCTTGGTACAAAAGATACGGAACCGCGCTCTTTAATACTATGATTAAATTTTTGGGCGTATCGAACGATTCGGACTTTCGGTTGGCCAGTAGAAAAGCCGTCGATGCTTTAGTGGAATTCGGTGAGGCCAATATTTTTCTAAGTGGCATGTTTTCCTTGCTTGGGTTTAAGACAACAACCATGCCATATCTGATTCACGAACGTACTGGCGGCCAGTCGAAATATTCTTTTAAAATGCTCCTGGAATTAGCTTGGGACGGGATAACTTCTTTTAGTATCATTCCGCTCCGGATTATTACTCTGATTGGTTTTGTTGTTATGATGGGCGCAATGACGGTTATGGCTTTGACTATGGTCGATATATTGGCTAACAGTCTGGCGTCGTGGCTGCTGGCCGCTGTTTTATTTGTTGGCGGGTTACAAATTATCGGACTAGGCGTAGTTGGAGAATACATTGGAAAAATATACAAAGAAACTAAAGCCCGGCCTCGTTTTATAAAAGATGTCGAATTATGGTGACAAAATTGCTATGGAATTAATAAAAAAAAATTATGTTTGGTTAGGATTAGCCCTGATTATTATATTTGTTAATGTTTATTCGGCTCGGACGCTTACCACTAAGCCGGCGGTCTGGTATGACGAGGGAATTAATATAGAATTGGCTAGGAATTTTTCTGAATTCGGCCAACTTGATCTTGTGGTGGCGCCTTTGACATTTTCCGGGCGCGGGCCGACTATTGGGTCAACCGGTTATACAACCACCTTACCTCTGGCGTTGGTTTTTAAAATTTTCGGTTTTGGCTTGGAACAAGCCAGACTTTATATGCTTGTCTGGATGACGGCGCTCGTCGTTTGTTTGTTTATTTTTGCCCAGAAAACTTGGGGAGCCGATACGGCCTTATTGGCCACGTTTTTAGTGGCCACTTTCGCTTCTTTTTATGGCAATGGCCGGAGCGTGATGGGCGAAATTCCCGGGTTTGTTTTTATTCTGTTATGCCTGATTTGGTATTTGCACAAAAACAATATCTTTATGGCCGGAATATTTTTAGGCCTGGCGATTATCAGTAAACCATCCGTTTTTATTTTTTTTATTCCCGCTTTTGTGCTGCTTTTGCTTTGGCAAAAAAGAAATTTTTTTAGCAATTTATTCAAACTCGGCGCTAGCTCATTCTTGGCGTTTATTGTTTGGATTGTGATTTATTCGGCAACCGCGTTGGCGCCAGCCACCTGGAATGTGCTGGGCACGCATTTTTCCAATCCTTATGAAAGAGAGGGATTAAACTCAATCATTAATATCAAAAATAATCTTATCGCTTGGCCTCATTCCTCGACGCTTGTTTATTTTTCGCTTCTCGCCTTAGTGGTAACGGTTGCGGCTTATTTTGATAGAGATTTTTATAAAAAGAATCGGCCACTTTTTTTATTGGCCGGCTTTTACAGTCTGGGAGCAATATTTTATTTTTTGAAAAATATAACTATTTTTCATTATCTGGCGGCGGTTCAGTTGTTAATTTTTATTTTACTGGCGCCGTCATTAAAGGTTTTAATAAATCGTTTTTTTTCCCGCGGATATTCGCGCCTGCTGACGATTGTTTGTTTTAGTTTTCTGATATTGTTCCAATTCGTATATCTTTTTACCGGCGCTAAATTATTTTATTCCAATGCACCCCAGGCAACTTTTAATTATGTGCAAGAAAATTACAGCCCAGACGAAATAGTCGGCTTGATTGATATGCCACCGGTGGCGGCGCTGATTCCCGCCCACAGGCGGCTGCAGACTATCTCGACTTACGGATTGCGAGATTTGGGTTTAAATCCATTGTCTTTATCTGCGGCTAATTTGCCGGGTATCATTATTTTTGGGGCGGACCGTAAACTGGAGGATAAATATGCAACCATACTTGACGAGCATTATACACTGGATAAAACTATTGAGGGAAAAGTCATGATTTACAAAAAAATAAGATAGTTTTTATTGTTTTTTTCCGATAATAACAAAAGTGGGTGAGAGTAATCCCACTCCTGACTGAATAGTGGCTTTAATAATCAGATAAGGAAAATATCCGAATACTTGCGCTTCGGGAAAAAGTTGTTTAATATCATTGAGACGCAAGAAATTAATATGCTTCTCATGATGCCAATCTTGATTAGAGAGGCCAAACATTTTAAAAAAATAATGGAGCCAGGAAAATGAATTGGGGGTGGTAAAAATAAAGGTTCCGCCCGGTTCTAACACGCGCCGTATTTCTTTTATAGTTTGCTGATAGTTTTTTAAAAATCCGATTACCTCACTGCACCACACCAAATTAAAAGAAGCGTCAGGCAAGGGCAATGGTTCATTTAAATTCATGGCAATCATGTCTTTATAACGTTGAGCCGAATCTTTATTTGGGTATTCTCTTTCTTGGTCAACAGCAGTTACGGCAAAACCCAGATGTTTTAATTGGTCCGACCACCATCCATCACCACATCCCAAATCCAACGCCGTGGCGCTGGGTAATGCCTGGGGGACGCGGGCCAAGGCGATAAGTTTTCCTTTGCTCGAATGGTTATACTTAGACTGACTCAGATCAACGGGCAATTTGGCCGCTAATTGGATCAGGGAATGCAAAAAAGACATAGTGGCGTAATTATAATATAATATGGCGGATATACAAAATATTTTATCAATTGATGTTGAATCGTGGGTCCATTTTTATGACGATGCCTTAAGATTGGATCGGAATTTAAGCAGCGCTGATAGAAAATTTTTAGACAGCAATTACAGTTGTTTGGCGATTGAGCAAATTCTTAAACTTTTAAAAAAATATAATCAAAAAGCCACTTTCTTTGTCGTGGCCGAGATTTACGACTGGTACCCCGAGGCAATTGAGGCGATTATAGAGGCCGGGCATGAAATTGGTTATCATACTCAGAGCCATCCCATCTTATACAACAGTGAAATATTGGCCAATGAATTAAAACAGTCGGCCGATTTTATTAAAAGATTCAAGCCCGCCGGATTTCGAGCTCCCAATATTTACATTACCCGGCCCGCCATGTCATTGCTGGTACAACACGGATTTACGTATTCTTCATCCACCTATGGCGATTATATGATTCAGTCGATTGACGGGGTGGCGGAGATTCCGGTATCGGCTATACCTTTTTGGTCCAACAGAAAAAAGGATTTGCTATTACCGCAAAATTTATCAATAAAAATGCTGTTCCAGCAAATGCCTTTTGGCAGCGGATTATTTATAGCGCTTTTTGGCTCAAAAATTTCTTACTTCATAAATCATGTTAACAAAAAGAATAAACCCGCTATTCTATTTATCCACCCTTGGCAGATGTACCAAACCAAAACAATCAGAGGCTTTTCTTTTGTGACAAAGATATTAAGACAAAATCCGTTGTGTCTTCCTTATACAATCAACATATTAAATTCAGTTGAGGAGCTATTAAAAAAACATAACTTTACATCATTCAAGCATTACTATGAACAGCAAAGAGTATTGGAATAATAAAATTATCGAGTGGGAAGATTCGATGCATGGCGCGAGCCATCTTTCTTTTATTGAAAGATTGGCTTCTTATTTTAGGAAGCCGGTTTTGTTTCGTAATAAAACTGTTTTGGAAACCATATTGCCTTTGGTCGATGGCAAGGTAGTGTTGGAACTCGGTTGCGGTTCGGGTTATTTTGCCTTTGATTTGTGCAAGAATAGTAAAGTGAAAAAAATTATTGGCCTGGATATTTCCGAACAAGCCATTAACCGGGCCAAAAAATTAAGCCAAGAGATGGGCTTGGCCTATCAATGCGAATTTTACCGTATCGACGCCATATCAGCCCAGTTGCCGGCGGCTGATATTACGGTGGGGATGGGGTTTCTTGATTATTTAACGGCCGAAGAAATAATCTCGTTATTTAAAAATATAAGGAGCCCCTATATCGTTTTTTCTTTGACGGAAAGAAAGTTTTCTATTTTACGGTATATCCATATATTGTATTTACTTTCCCAGCGTTGCCCGAAACATTTTTATTACACCAAAAAAGAGTGGTTGGGTTTTTTGGCCGGGAAGTTCGGGGAAATTAATTTTATTGAGGATAAACGGTTAAGTTTCGCCTGCGTGACCCATAATTTACCAACTAACCCCAAGGTATGAGATTGTTATATATTTCCAATGTCCGCCTGCCCACAGAAAAGGCTCATGGCGCGCAGATTATGGAAAATTGCCGTGCTTTTTCACAATGGCCAAAGACAGAGGTTGCGCTTGTTTCCGCCCGCCGGATTGGCGTTAATCATAAAAATCCATTTTTGTATTATGACTTGGCGCGGACTTTTTCGTTCAAAGAAATTTTTTGTTTGGATTTGTTGTGGTTGTCGTTTTTTAAAACATTCTTTTTCATGCTTCAAGCCGGCAGTTTTACAATCTCGTCTTTGATTTACGCCTGGTTTGTCGGTAAGAGCGGCGATATTATCTACACGCGGGATTTTTATGTAGCGGCTGTTCTGGCTTGTATCAGGCTGGTATTTTACGAGGTCCATAGCCTGCCAAATCGGCCGACTTGGTTGCATCGGCGCGCTTGGCAGCGTGCGCGGGGATTGATAGTCATCAGCAACGGGTTGCGGGATGATTTGGTGGGGTGGGGCGTGGATAAGAAAAAGATATTGGTTGCCCGCGATGGATTTAATGCCGCCAGATTTGACAATAATTTGACCAGGCAGGAGGCGCGCTCAGGGCTGGCGATTCCATTACAGCAGAAGATGGTTCTCTATGCCGGTCATTTGTACGAGTGGAAAGGAGCGGATATCCTGGCGCGCGCGGCCCTAAAACTACCCGAGGATATTCACGTGTATCTTGTCGGCGGAACAAAAGAAGACGTGGCCAAATTTGATAAGGAATATCGGGCCGCCAATATTCATATTATGGGTCATCGTCCGCAGATAGAAATACCCGCTTGGCTCTCCGCCGCCGATATCTTGGTAATTCCCAACAGCGCCAAAGAAAAAATTTCTTCGCGCTATACCTCGCCCTTAAAATTATTTGAGTACATGGTTTCAGGCTCACCCATTATCGCTTCTGACTTGCCCTCGATCCGCGAGGTTTTAGATTCCAAAGAGGCAGTCTTTTTTACTCCCGACGACAGTCTTGATCTGCGACAAAAAATTATAACTAGTATTAATAATCAAGCATCTTTATTAGAACGGGCGCGTTTGGCGCAAGCTAAGGTTGGCCAATATAGTTGGGAAAACAGGGGTAAATTAATAAGGCGTTTTATACTTGCCTATTCCGTTAATATGGGGTTAAATAAATAATATGACAAAAAGGGTATTCATAACCGGGGCCACTGGTTTTGTCGGTTCGAATTTAATCAGAAAATTGATCGAGGAGAATTATGAGGTTCATATTTTGACTCGTGCCCTTGCCGCACCTTGGCGGATAAAAGATATTTTGCCGAAGCTGAAAGTGCATCAAGGCGACTTGAGAAAGTTTAAGGAACTGGAAAAAATTATTCGCTTAATTAAACCGGCTGGTATTTTTCATTTAGCCGTGTCAAATATATTCAGCGGAATCACAGCCAGCAATAAGGACGTTATCCTAGACAACTTGCTGGGCACCACCAATTTGATTGAAGCCGCGGCCGATATTGACTATGATTTTTTTATAAACACCGGAAGCTTTTTAGAATATGGCGTTAAATCAAAACCAATCAAAGAGAGCGACTCAAGCGAGCCGCCGGAGATATATAGCATTACTAAATTAGCCGCCGAACACTACGCCCGGTCAGTGGCGAAATTGAGGAACAAACCGATCGTCACTCTGCGCCTTTTTACGCCTTTTGGCCCCAGCATGCAACCCGGGAGGCTAGTCTATGAGATTATAACCAAAGCCCTTAAAAATGAAGACATCAGCTTAACCTCGCCAGCTGTTTCCCGGGATCTTATTTATATTAAAGATATAATGGATATTTATTTGATAGTGGCGTCAAGGGCGAAGGATTTTCCGGGAGAAACTTTTAATGCCGGCAGCGGGAAGCTGACAACCATTGGCGGACTTGTCAATTTGGTCATAAAAGAAACAAGCTCGACTAGCGCGGTGAAATGGGGCTCGCATCATGGCGCTTCTTATGACAGCGCCATGTGCGTAGCGGATATGACAAAAACATACGCAAACCTTGCTTGGCATCCAAAATACAGTCTGGAAAAGGGGATAAAAGAGACAATCGAGTGGTATAAAAATCATCTATAAATATGTCAGATAATTACACTAATATATTAATTACCGGCGGGTGCGGATTTATCGGCTCCAATTTTATTCGGCACCTGTTTTTTAAATATCCGGAATACCGGATTGTGAACCTGGACGCGTTGACCTACGCTGGTAATAAAGAGAATTTAATTGATGTGCAAGAGAAGGTTGCCAAAGAACCGGGAGGCGATCGCTATACTTTTATCTTGGGGAACGTCTGCGATAAGGATCTTTTAGATAAAATTTTTCAAGAATACAGGTTTAAATATGTAGTTCATTTTGCGGCCGAGACGCACGTTGACCGCTCGATTTTTAATGTTTCGGATTTTATTGAAACCAATATTAACGGCACGCGCAATTTGATTGAAACTATTAGAAAATATCCGGGCACTCAATTGGTACATATCTCAACTGACGAAGTCTATGGCGATGTACCAATTGGTTTTTCCAACGAAGAGACGCTTTTGAACCCGTCTAATCCCTATGCCGCGTCTAAGGCCGGGGCCGAGATGTTAGTCAAGTCTTATATGCGGACATTTGCCACCCCGGCTATAATCGTCCGGGGATCTAATAACTATGGGCCTTATCAATATCCGGAAAAATTAATTCCTTTGGCTGTATCTAATATTATTGAAGGCAAATTGATCCCGATTCATGGCAATGGGCAACAAATCAGGAGCTGGTTGCATGTTTTAGATTTTTGCGCGGCGATTGATCTGATTATTCATCAGGGCACAATTTTTGAAACCTATAATGTCGCGGGTGAGGAAAAAAGCGTGCTGGAAATTTTAGAGTTAATCGCAAAAAGTTTACAGGTGGAATTAGCCAAACATAGGAATCATATTGGTGGCCGACCGGGCGGCGATATGCGCTACGCGGTTGATTCTAGCAAATTAGAGAAACAGTTGTCTTGGCAGCGTAATTACGTTTTAGAGGAAAGCATTGATGATGTCGTGGCCTGGTATTTGAATAATAAGAGTTGGTGGCAAAAAGTTAAACAGACTAAAGAATACGCTAATCTTTATGAACGCCAATCTAAGGCGCAATGGAACTAATATGATTTCATTAATTATCCCAGTCTATAATGAAGAGGAAAATTTGCCGATTCTTATTAGTGAAATAGAGATGGCGCTGGCAGGATTTGGGGCCAGTTTCGAAGCCATTTTTGTCAATGATGGCTCGCGGGACCAAAGTTGGCCGGTGTTGGTGCAAGCGGCGAAAAATAAACCGTGGGTGAAAGTCATAAATTTTCGCAAGAATTTCGGCCAAACCGCGGCCTTGGCGGCTGGCATCAACCACGCCCGGGGAGAAATTATAATTCCCCTGGATGCCGATTTACAGAATGATCCGCAGGATATTCCGCTGTTCATATCTAAAATGAATGAAGGGTATGACGTCGTTTCCGGCTGGCGCAAGCATAGGCAGGATAAAATGTTGTCGAGGAAAATTCCTTCTTGGCTGGCCAATGCTTTAATTTCCAAAATTACCGGCATACATCTGCACGATTATGGTTGCACTATGAAAGCCTATCGCCGCGAAGTGATAAAAGACGTGAAGCTGTACGGCGAAATGCATCGGTTTATGCCAGCTTACGCGGCTTGGTTTGGCGCCAAGACAACCGAGATTATTGTCAATCACCGCGCGCGCAAGTTTGGCAAAACAAAATATGGCATTTCCAGAACCTTTAAGGTTGTCTTGGATCTGCTGGTGGTGAAATTTTTAAGCAATTACTTCACCAAGCCCATGCATTTTTTTGGCAAGGTCGGCTTTTATTCTTTGGCGTTAAGTTTATGTTCCGGACTGTTGGCCGTTTATCTGCGCGAGTGGCATCATATATCATTCATTTCCACCCCGCTGCCTCTTTTGACCGTGTTTTTGGGCCTGCTCGCGATTCAGTTTATTCTCTTGGGTCTGCTGGCGGAGATGTTGACTCGCATTTATTACGAGGGGCAGGACAAGCCGACTTATCTGGTAAAGGAAAAAATTAATTTTGACAATAATTCGGAGCAGTAAAAAAAGCCGGCGCCTGGTTGGTTCAACAGGTCGCCGGGGGGTGCCTTACGGCGGAGGGGGATCAATAATGCCTGGCTATAGCCAGAGCCAGAGCGCAGCCAGAGCCGAGAGGACGAGTATCACGGCTTCAACCGGCTTTGGCCGCAGAATGCCGTTGCCATAACGATATTCCCAGACGCCGATCCAGCCGGGCAAATGTCCCGGTATTGGCCAGAGCATGCCCACAGTCCACTCCTTGTTATTGGCATGAGTAAGGGCGTCAATCGCCAAATGGCTTAAATCGCCGAGCCAGAAGGCGTTAACAAGCGACTTAACGAGTAGCCATGGGCAAGCAGCCTGCGCCAGCCATCCCAGAAACAGCCAGATAGGGATGGAGTGGCTGATCTCTGTGAGAATCAACAGCCCTTTAGACTCATGGCTAAAGGGTTGGATGCCATGGCTTTTGTCCAGGGCGAATTTAGCCGCCGAAACTACATCTGGAGCAATAGAGCCAGCGACGAAGGCTGCCTGTGCCCAATGATTCCGTGGGAAGCAGAGGGCGCCAAGCAAACAACCAACAGACAAGTGTGTGTAGGTTTGCACCGGGGATCCCCCTTATGATGGAATGAGCGGTTTTTGTTAATTATTTGACTATTATTTATAAACTAAATATCATATTTTGTCAATGATATGTGTGGCATTACTGGTTTTATCGGCAGAGGCGACGCGTCTTTATTAAAAAAAATGTCAGATACTTTAACGCACCGCGGTCCGGATGGCGAGGGTTTTTATTATCAAGGCAATGTGGGGTTAGGGCACAGACGTTTGAGCATAATTGACGTCAAAGGCGGAGCCCAGCCGATTTATAATGAGGATAAAACAATCATCATTGTTTTTAACGGCGAGATTTATAATTTTCAAGATCTCAAGCAGGGCCTTTTACAATCAGGCCATAAATTTACTTCCCAAACCGATACCGAAGTCATTGTCCATCTTTATGAGGAAGCAGGGGAAAGTGTGTTTGCTAAATTGAACGGCATGTTCGCTATCGCGATTTGGGATAGCCGGTTAAAAAAGATAATTTTAGGGCGCGATCGGCTTGGCAAAAAACCGCTTTATTACAGCCAGCAGAATGGTAATTTCGTTTTTGCTTCAGAATTAAAAGCATTGATGCCATATCCTGATATTGATTTTGTTTTGGACCAGGCACAATTGCGGAAATATTTTTTTTACGATTATATTCCTTGCCCGCATACTCCTTGGAAAAACGTTTATAAATTAGGCCCGGCAGAGTATCTTGTTTTTGACCAAGGCAAAGTGGAAATCAAAAAATATTGGCGCCCGAATTTTCAGGCAACGGACACGGCCCCGGACATCGCGGATGCTCAAAATGAGCTTGACGCCAGATTGCGCCAAGCCGTGGCCAGCCGCTTGGTGTCGGACGTGCCTTTGGGTATTTTTTTAAGCGGCGGCATTGATTCCAGCACAATCGCCTGGTATGCCAGCCAAGACGCCAGTCAAAAAATTAAAACTTTTTCCATTGATTTTAAAGAAAAAACATTTGGCGAAGGCAAGTTCGCTCGGCAAGTGGCCAAACACATCGGGTCAGACCATTATGAGGCGATTTTAACTAGCCAGGATGCTTTGGACATAGTGGCTAAAGTCGGCCAACACCTGGACGAACCCTTGGCCGATGCCTCTGTTTTACCGACTTATCTTTTGTCTGATTTTACCAAAAAAACAGTCACGGTCGCTTTAGGCGGCGATGGGGCCGATGAACTGTTCTGTGGCTATCAAACATTTCAAGCCGAATATTTTTACGGTTTTTATCGCCATTTGCCGGCTTTGGCAAAAAAAATATTAACGCGGATTGTAAATAATTTGCCAATGAGTGGCGATTCTTATTTCAGCCTGGATTTTAAGCTGCGAAAATTCGTTCAAGCCGCCAGCAATCCGCTGGTGCGCCACCAAAACTGGCTAAGCACCTTTTCTTTGGCTGAACTGCCGAATTTATTTATGCCCGATCATTTTAACCAAGAAGACCTGCTGGATGATATTACTGATTTTTCCGCGGCTGTTAATCACTTTGATGATTGGTCAAAAATTATCGCTTTTTACCAGAGGTTTTACATGCAAGAACGGGTTCTGGTTAAAGTCGACCGCGCCAGCATGCTGGCCAGTTTGGAGGTTAGAGCGCCATTCTTGGACTACGAATTGGCGGATTTCGTAAATCATCTGCCGTTGAATTACAAGATTCGCGCCAACAAGACCAAGTTTTTACTCAAAGAACTGATGGCCGGCCGGTTGCCGCCAGAAATAATAGGCCGACCCAAGAAGGGTTTTGCCGTGCCTTTGGCGCAATGGTTTAGAAGCGGTAATCTAAACGAATTATGGCTTGATTTGGCTACTCCGGAAAATGTGGTCAAAACCGGTATTTTGAGCTATAATTATGTTGATAATTTATTCAAACAGCATTTAAGCCATAAGCAGAATAATGGTCAAAAATTGTGGTCAATTTTAACTTTTTTATTATGGCAACAAGCTTATCTAGTTAAAAAGTAAGTAATATATGTCTTCGAGTGAACGTTTTGGTTTTGAATGGGAAAAATACAATTCGTTGGACGCCGAATATTACGAACAATACAAAAATCAATTTTTAAACTGGACTTATCCGGCGCCGCCGGAATTTTATCGCCAAAAGAATATCCTTGACGCTGGTTGCGGCATGGGCCGGAACAGTTATTGGTGTTTAGAGTGGGGCTGCGCGGCTTTGACGGCTTTTGACAAGGATACAAGAAGCGTCCGGGCCGCGAAAAAAAATTTAGCCGGATTTAATAATTGCGAAGTTATTGAGGCGGATATTTATAATTTGCCCTGGGAAAATAAATTCGATTTCGCCATGTCAATTGGCGTGATTCATCATCTGGCGGAACCAAAAAGAGCGCTGGCTGAAATTAAAAAAACCCTAAAGCCCCAAGGCGAAATTCTAATTTGGGTTTATGGCGTTGAAGGATTCAGCGCGTTCGTAAAAATATTAAATCCAATCCGCAAATATATAACCAGCAAATTACCCCTGCCTCTATTGCATGGACTGACGTATTTAGCCAGTATCCCCCTTTATTTTTATTTAAAAATTATCAAGCCCAAAAAAGAATATCTTAAACAAATTTCGCGATTCAGCCTCAGGCATTTGCACAGTATAATATTTGACCAGTTGTTGCCGGCCATAGCCAATTATTATACAAAAGAACAGGCCGGGGATTTGCTGTCTGAATTTAATAATGTTGCGATTTGCCAGCCCCCCAATAAAAACGGCTGGATAGTGCGCGGTAAGAAAATTGTATAAATGCATAATCAAGATAGATTTATTTTTAAAAAAGACAGGCCATGCTTGTATGAAAAGCAGGGTAGGTTATTTTTTATTAACAAAACGGACAAGGGTTTTCGAGAAAAAAATAGCGATCTGTTGGTTAATAAAATTAAGCTTTTGCTAAAACGGGTGCCTTGGCTTTTTACTTTTTTTTATTATGCTTTAGGATCTTCTTTTGTCGGCCGGAGCGCGTCAGCGGCCATTAAAAATATCGGGTCGGATAAATTAATTGTCAATTTAGGATCGGGCGTAAAAATAATAAGGGATGATGTTGTTAATATTGATTTCTACCCTTTTCTCAATGTGGACGTGGTAGCTGATATTTCTGATTTGCCATTTGCTGATAATTCGATTGATGTGGCTATTAATGAATATGTTTTAGAGCATGTCCATAATCCAGAGCAAATCGTCCGAGAAATGTACCGTATATTAAAGCCAGGAGGGGTTATATATGTCGTAGTGCCTTTTGTGGCCAGTTTCCATTCTTCACCCAACGATTTTTATCGTTGGAGCAAGCCAGGATTAAAAGAACTGCTCAAGGATTTTGAAGAAGTAGAGAGCGGTATTCGGAGTGGGCCTACTTCGGCCCTGACTTATGTCATCAGTGAATGGTTAGCCACGGTGTTAAGTTTTGGTATAAATATTTTACAGCAGTTTTGGTTTATACTGTTTTTGACATTATTAGCCCCCCTGAATTTTTTGGATTACATTATTTATAAATTACCCAGTAGTCAAAATATTGCTTATGGGTTTTATTTTATTGGTAAAAAATAAAGCAAAGAGTCACTATTTGGCTCTGGCGAGCGCTTTGATTGTGGGATTATTATATATAGGACCACAACTTGTCTTTATGCATTCTTTGGGCAATAAGTATCAGGGCATACCAATGTTGCAAACCCCTAACGAGGATACTTATTTGGCCAGAATTCATGAAATTATTGACGGCCATCCCTTGGTTGGCTCTTTCCCTTATTATGAATATAAAGATCAATGGCCCATCTCACCGCCCACGGGCGAGATGTTTTATGCTTTACCGACTTTATTGTTCGGCATCCCTTTGGTTACCACGCTGATTGTGAGTAAATTTATTTTGCCGCTTATTTTATTTCTGCTGATTTATGCTTTAACTTATAATTTACTCCCTCCCGCGCGGTTATTTTCCAGAAAGATTAGTGCTGTGTCTGCGGCTTTGCTAGTGCTGCTGGGGTATGACTTGGTCGATTATCGTAGTTTGCTGGGTTTTTTCTTGAGGGGCGAGCCGTTAGGCGGATCATTTTTGCTCTGGGCGCGGCCGGTTAACCCGATTTTGGGCGCTATTTTTTTATTGGCATTTTTGTTAGGAGTCTGGGCGATTATCCAAAAAACTAGATATCCAAAGACAGCCATCACCAGTGCCGGGCTGTCTTTATCCCTGATGATAATGAGTTATTTTTTCAGCTGGGGCATAGCTTTATCAATTTTAGGTTTTTTGATTTTGATATATTTTTTTAAACGGGAATATAAAATTGTGAAACGGTTTGGGTTTATTATCGCTATCGCCGCAATTTTAAGCTCACCTTATTGGTATATATCTTATCTCTCCCGGCAGAGCCCTTGGTATCATGATTCGATTTTGCGCTCTGGCCTGATTTATACGCACTATCCGTTGTTAAATAAAGTATTATTGGCAATATTGGGCCTATATTTGGTTTTAGTTTTTATACCCATAATAAAAAAAATTATCAACCGAGTAAAAATTAACCTGCAGGACTGGCACTGGTTTTGTTTAGCTTTAATTTTGGGCAGTAGTTGGGCGCTTAACCAGCAGGTGGTGACCGGTGTTACGGTCTGGCCTTATCACTTTGTTCAATATACTATTCCGCTCTCAATGGTTGTTCTGGTTGTTTTACTGCACCGTATTATTTTGAATCAATTTCGTTTCCTCTGGATTTTCGCGATTATCAGCATTATAGGATCGTCGTTATTATTTGGTTTTTATTCCCAAGTCCACACTTACCGCAATAGTTATGACTATTATTACCGAATGCAGTCACTGGCCCCGGTTTTTGCCTGGTTTAATAGGGAGACGAAGGATTGCGTAATATTAGTGAGCAATAAGACGGAAGTTTATAAGCTGACTGAACTGTTGCCGGCGTTTACGCATTGCAATATGTATGTTTCTTATTCAGTATTCTCTTTAATGCCCAATGAAAGGATTTATCACAATAATCTCGTGAATTTGCGCTTACAGGGGATTTCGGCTGAGAATATAGAAGCCTATATGAAAGCCAATGAAACTGACATGCGAGTTCATTTAGCCAGTAATTGGCAGGGGATGCTTTGGACTCCGGAATTTCCGGATTTTCACGACTACACGCTGGATGAGAGAATAAAGAAGTTTCCCGAGGGCTATAAGGAATTCTTGAATAAAGATTTTGAAACCGAACTGCGCAAATATAAACTCGACTATGTTTTATCCGTCGGCCCTTTGACGGATAGAGTAATAAAACAATTAACAAGCATAAAGTTAGCCTGGCAACAAGCTGATATTTATATCTACAGTATTTAAATTATGAGAATTACTTTTATTACCAATAAACTTAATTTGGCGGGCGGAGGAGAAAATCAAGACGTTTTCATGAAATCCCAAACCTTGCAAGCTAAAGGTCATGAGGTGTCGGTCGTGACCACTTTTTCAAAGTTTAATAACATTTCCGCCGTTGTCCCTTTTGCCATTACTGAGGAATGGGCGCAGAGTGAGAGGCTTTTCCCTTTACAAGCCTTTATCGTCCGGATTTTAAAGAAGCACTCTCCGCGCACGGATGTTTTTTATTTAGTAGGGACAACGTTTCTTTTTGGCGCTGGCTGGTATCGTTTATTCAAAAAAAACAGCAAGCCGATTATAGCTGATATTAATGGTCATGCTGATTTTGTTGAGGCTTACTTTAAAAAACCTCCTCTTTGGCCGGTCGGATCTCTGGCTTATGAAAAAAGTTTATGGCAAAGTCTAAAACACAGAATTCGTATCTTTTTGGAAAGATTAATCGGAGTTCGTTTGTTAAATAATTTTGACGCCATTGTCATTATGACCAAAACCTTGGCCGGCTATTATATTCGGGCCGGAGTCAGACCGGATAAAATTACCGTTATACCAAGTTTTCAGGATATCATCGCTTTTCAAAATCAGCCTCTGCAAAACAATCCTTTTTCTCAATATCCTAAGAATGCATTCCATATTTTGTTTACCGGGCGCTTATATATTGACAAAGGAGCCGATATTCTAATTGACGCCTTGGCCAAATTTAGCCGGCCTGATTGCATACTTCACATTGTGGGCGAGGGCGAACAAAAAAGCGAGTTGGTTAAACGCGTCCGTGAGCTTGGCTTGGCTTCGGTCATCAAGTTTTATCCTTGGCAATCTCTCCATGATCTGGCCGGTTTTTATCAACACGCTCATTTATTTGTTCACCCGGGCCGCTTACCCGAACCTTTAGTCAGGACGACTATAGAAGCCATGGCCTTTGGTTTGCCGCTGATAGTAACTGATACGAGCGTGGAGAAATGGCTGGCTCAAGAAGTGGCGAAAGTGTTTAAACTCGGAGATAGCGCGGATTTGGCCGCTAAAATAATGGATGCATACCAGGATAAACAATGGCAAAAAGCCGCTGCTATTAATGGCCGGCAGCGAGCTTTAAATTTTGATTTTAGAGGCTTAATACCCTTATTAGATCGGACAATAATCGAGGCAACTAAATAAGTTTCAGTTTTTTTGCTATCAGATCAACTAATGGCTCAACCGCCTGGGCCATTTTATCGATATCAGTTTGGCGATCTCGGCGTTCCCATAATTGTATCATATCGACCGGTACGGTATCCACTAAGAGAGCCATGACAAAATTATGAAGTTCTTGCTCGTAATAACTAAATGATTCAAGTTGCTCTTTTACGATAGCGGCTAGATCATGCATGGACGTGCAATATTTCACCATGGAGAGCGGGTTATAAAATACTTCTCCAAAAGTAATACTTGGTTTTTTAAATAATACAGCTTCCCAACCAGCCGTGCCATTAACAGTGGCCACGAGTTTGCTTTTTTGTATGATGTCGAAATTTTTAACACTGGGATGAATTAGTTTTACATTGGGCATTTTTTTGATCGCTTTGTAAAATCTTCTTGGTCGGTCGCCGACCATATGCGGGTGCTCCTTGACATATAGTTTATAATGAACCGGCAGAGATTGAGCTAGTTGTCTAATCACGTTAATTTGATCAGTGGCAAACGGCGAGTAAAAAAGCAAGTTGAGTTCGGGTTCTAAGCTTAACGAAAAATAAGCAAAGTCTTCATTCTCATCCATAGTATCATATAGATCATCATAGCCGATTAAAACCCGGCATTTTTTTCTCAGACGGTCAATTAAATAAAACCAGGGATTTATCTGCGTATAATCTTTTGTTTGTCTCCCAAAGTAGTAGTCAGTCAGTGTTTTTAAAAACCAATAGATCGGTTGATACAGATTAGAGGGTAGCAAGAACTTCAGCTGTTTATGCCGGCTGATTGGTTGTCGGTCAGGCGTGGCAGTTTCATCATATACCGTCGGTTGCTCTTGGTAGGACCGAATTAATGATTTGGCGTATTCCGCCGTTTGTTTTGGGGGCCGCACTTCTTTATTCTTTATTTTTAAAAATCGTTCGCGCAATGACGAAAAACCACGGGGATTTTCCGTAATCATATAATGATTTTTGAAACGGGAAAATTCTCCCAAAAACACGGGAATCCCTTTTTTTCTGGCTATTTCATATAAAAGCAAAGGTGCCAAACTGCCGACCGCAGGAAGAAAAACAAAAGTCGGCTTTTCGGTATCCAGAAAAGCGATGATTTTTTTGGCCGTCACTTGAAGTATTTTAAGCAGATTGTTATGGTTATAAAGAGGTTGGTCGTAAGGGTAAGACCGGAGAAACTGGCCGTGTAATAAAATGCGGTCAATAGTAAGATAGGGCCAGAGATTGGGAATTCCATATTCCTTCTCTAGCCATTGTAGATAGCCTAAATCTAATTTTTCATCTTTATGAGCGGCGTGTATGTCCTCGTCTAAAATCAGATTAGTATATATAACGTCAGTTTGATTTTTCAGGAAAAAATAATTGTTTCGCACCGTAACCAAAGCGCAATGTTTGTCTATCCCATATTTTTTTTTAAAGACAACCGCCATGGCGTGGCCGACCGGCGCAAAGCTGCGCTGTAAAAGAAAACAGCCTTTCATAGAATTAGAATTTAGGTTAGTCTATTATTGGTAACATTACTTTTCATGTATATAGTTATTAGATATAATACCCACCGAGAGCAGTGATGCTCATCGACAAGTTGTATAATCTCGGCTACACTCTTTACCAGTAGAAATAATCTTCAGAAGAAGAAGCAAAATCATATTTTTCATGTAGGCCTTTGGCACTACCATGCTATGACTATTTACTTCTTTTCTGGACTACTGGACCACGAATTTAACTTGATGTGAGTTTCTCTTTTTGAGAAATATCACGGGTCTAAATACATGATTGTGGTGTAGTGTAGAAGAGAAGTTTGACTTCTTAATTGGAAATATTTCTACGGTTAATTTTTAAGAAGTTAAACCTATGCTCTACTTGGGTATTGATGTGGGAAAGTTTTCTCACTCACTCTGTCGCCTGTCTGGTGACGGCGAAGACAAAACAATCTGGCAGATGACCAATGACCGATCCGGTTTTGAACAATTAAAGGAGCGGTTGAAAGATGTCAGTCGGGAAGAAGTTTTGATCGGCATGGAGGCGACCGGCCACTACTTTCTTAACCTGTACGACTATTTGTTGCAACTTGGTTTTTTGGCTGATCGGATCGCTCTCTTAAACCCTTTACAGGTCAAGTCGTTTCGCAACACGAATCTGCGTGGAGCTAAGAGCGACAATGTGGACGCGGAGCGGATTGCCTCGCTACTCAGATTCGGTGATTTTGACCGATGCAATGTCACCATAGACAGCCTGATGAATCTGCGCGAGTTAACTCGGTTAAAAGCTGATTTGGTGGCTAATAGCGGTGATTTAAAGCGTAAAATCATCGCTGTCCTGGATCGCATCTTCCCCGAGTTTGCCGCCATCTTTTCCAACCGTTTTGGCACAACGGCCATGGCGCTCTTGACCGACTATCCAACCCCCGAAGAACTATCTGAACTGTCTCTGGAAAAACTGACAAAGGTGATTAAGGGCTTGAGCAAACGGGGAATCGGTAAAAAGAAAATTGAACTGCTGCACGCGGTAGCTAAGAACTCAATCGGCATCTCTTTTGGCAAAGAGGCGTTCAAAATCGAATTAGATATTTTGCTCGCTCGTTTGAAAGTGTTTCAGGAACAAACAGATTTTTTAGAGAGTAAAATTGCCACACTCGTTCAAGAAGTTAATTCACCGATCTTTTCTATCCCTGGGATTGGTCCAAGTACCGGCGCTGCCATAATTTCTGAAATCGGAAACATCAATAATTTTTCCTCGGCCATTAAACTGATTGCCTTCGCCGGTTTAGATCCGAAACTGAAAGAGTCCGGCGCCTACCAAGGTAGGACGTCAATTTCCAAACGCGGTTCAAAGTATCTTCGCAACGCTCTGTGGTATTCAGCGATGGTAACCTGTCGAGTAGAACCGACTTTCAAAAAACAATACCAGAAAAGACGGTTTATGGGACGATCGCATCGCTACGCTGTTACGGCCGCTGCTAACAAACTAACCAAAGTTATTTATCACATTTTAAAGAACAACTGCTCCTTTGATTCTACTAAATTAGCATAGAAATATTTCCGATTAAGAGTTATTAACAATATAACTTGTCATAAGCAATAGCAATAATAGTGTGATTTATGCCAATTGTCAATGAAGTTTTTCCATTTAGGCTTACATTTACAATTTTTAGTCATTGTATTATATTAGGGTAAGTTGTATGAAAAAATTAACTAAAAAATTGCATACCTTATGGCATCTTGATTGGCGGTGGGCCGGTAAATACTATAAGAAAAAAATAAAGCAATACTTGGGTTATCTCGGTTCCAAATTAAAAGGAAAGAAGTACTGGGAAGTCAGTATAGAGGGAGTCAAGATAAAACTGTCTTTTAGCAATTATTATCAACACCATTTGGCTAACTTATCAAGCCAAGGCCGGCAGGAAAACCAACTTTTAAAAATTTGGAAAAAACAGTCAGAGAATAAGAACATAGTTGTGGACCTCGGTGGTTATAACGGGATTTTTGGGTTGATATCAGCTGCTGCCAACCCGGCATCGAGAGTTTATATTTTTGAACCCGATACTATCAATTATAATCATATCAAAGTTAATATCAATCTAAATCAAGTAAAGAATGTAGAAGTTGTTAAAGCGGCTGTGGCTGACCAGACTGGCCCGGTATCGTTCAATCTTCACGCCGGCGGACCAGGCGGCAGTATTGCTGATTCTGGTTTAGAAGTGGATTGTTGGAAATTAGACGATTTTTTTCAACATCGGGAACTGCCCACTCTCATGAAATTTGACATCGAAGGCGCCGAGTGTCGGGCCTTATTGGGAGCCAAACAGATATTGATAAAAAACAAACCAGCCATGTTGTTGGAAGTTCACCAAAAATTTCTAAGCCGGTATGGAGATTCAACCCAGGTTATAGATAGATTTTTGCAAGCCATTGGGTATAAAAAACTCTGGCTTGATCAGAATGAATTTACAACTCATTATTGGGTGCATTTATGAAGAATATCCGTATTATTCCCCGACTTGATATTAAGGGACCGAAACATGGTCAAGCCCGTACAAACCGAGGCGCTACGGGCCCTCCGGCTACGCCTAGAAGGGTCATATGTATGTGAATAATACCACTACTGCAAGACATTGGCTAAGCCATAAAAAGATGTTACTATAGAAATCTACGAGTTTTGGGCAGAGGTAAAGATACTCAAAATGTAATAAAAAATATGGATTTCAACAACAAAATAGTTATCTCCAGTATGGAAACCACTGCTCATAAGGCGGGGAAAATAAACAGTCATAACGAATGGGATAAACTTCGGGAGGTTATAGTCGGAACAGCTGAGGGAACTAAAGCGGTTTTAACTTGGACAAAACCAGAACCTATTCCAGAAGTAGCAAAAGAAAAGGCTTATGAACTAGCCAGAGAAGCCTATCCCCAGTGGTTCTTAGATGAGATAGACGAGGATTTAAATGGCCTGTGTGAGGTACTCAAACAATACAGGGCCAAGGTGTATCGTCCTCAAGTGTATGATCTTTCGAACATGTATTCTTCTCCTTATTCTTGGTCTTCAACAGGGAATAATGTTTACAATGTTAGAGATTTACATTTGGTTATTGGCAATACGGTAGTAGAAAGTCCTTCCATGATAAAAAGTAGATATTTTGAAGCCACGGCCCTCTATCCAATCTGGTATGAATACATGAAAGAGGGATTTCGATGGGTATGCGGACCCAAACCCAAATTGGTGGGTGATGTTGTTATTCCCTATTACAGAGATGAAAACGCAAGAAAGTTGACAGAGGAAGATATTCTCTATCAGCAGCTAACCGACGGTAGGATAGAAAAGTTGCATAAAGTAACGGAAAATGAAATTTTGTTCGAAGCAGCTACAGTATTAAGAATGGGGAAAGACCTTCTCTATTTGGTTTCTTCGGCAGGTAATTACCTGGGAGCGAAGTGGTTGCAGGCCGTCCTGGGCGATGAGTACCGGGTGCATGCCACGGAAGAAGTCTATCGTTCCAGCCATATTGATTCAACATTCATGTGCTTGCGGCCCGGTCTCGTATTGGTAAATAGTATCAGGGTAAATGAGAAGAACATGCCAAAAATGTTTGACAAATGGGATAAGATATGGTTTTCGGACGTGGCCGCAGTTACAGAGCATGAGATGAAATTTCAGAAAGAAGTGAGGGATCCAATTGGAAAAAAATTACAAGCATTAGGTTTTGAAACCAATATGGAACTCCTAGCCTCTCCCTGGGTAGGAATGAACTTACTTTCGTTAGACCCATATACCGCAGTGGTAGACCAAAGACAAGTCAACTTGATAAAAGTACTGGAAAATCATGGGATTACGGTTATACCAGTGAGAATGCGGCACATTTATACCCAAGGAGGGGGAATACATTGTGCTACCTTGGACACAGTGAGAGAGAGTAAGCTCGAAAGCTATTTTGATTGAGTTATATTGAATCAAAGATTTAATAATTATTATCGTTAGAAACTCAAAATATAAATTATGAATAGAGAACAAAACATGAGAGAACGCATAAAAGAAGTCGAACTGTCGGTTCTAGCCACTTTCAAAGAGGAAATTCCTTCGATATACTTTTCGGACAAATCAGAAAAAGAGTATCAAGAGTGGAAAGCGAAGGCGGCTTATCTCTACCGGGATCTGCTCAAGTTCCCTACTTCCATGTTTCAAGGGCGTACTTTGATTGATTGCGGAGCCGGAACCGGGGAAAACACTGTATATCTGGCAAATTGGGGAGCCCGTTGTACGTTGGTCGACATGAACGATGAGTCCCATCGGATCTCCAAGGAGGTCTTTCAGAAATACACCAATAACTACAACGAACACCGATTTTTCTGTTCATCCCTTTTTGATTATGAAACTGATGAAAAATACGACATCGTTCATTGTCGCGGAGTTTTGTCTCATACCAACGACAAGGAAGGGTTGTTTTCCAAGATAGCGTCGTTCCTTAAGCCTGGCGGCTATATGATTTTTGGGGATCCGAACAAGGCAGGCGAATTCCAGAATATGCTACAGCGGTATATCATTTATAGATTTTCGAGAACATGGGACGAAATGATTGGGGTAGCGGAGCGACTGTTCAAAGAAGACATCGACCGTAGCCAGAGGTTTGCTTCTCGGACGCGGCGGGCTATTATTTTCGACCGCTGGGTCGTTCAAAAGCAAAACGACCCTTCCGTTGGAGAGGTTTTGCGGTGGTTTGACCAAAACGACCTTGTTTTTTATTCGTCCTGGCCACCTATTCTTTTTCCGGTCCTTTCAGACTCTCTTAATAACAAACCAAAGTTTCAACCGCAATCCTTCAAGGATATTGGAGTGTTCACGGAGGCTATCTGGTTGATGCACAAAGACGACGATGTTATCGATGTCCCGAAGATATTAAAACCATTATCAGAGATCGCGGACAGATTGTTTTCTCTGGTTGATTATATGTCCGATTGTCGCATGGATTCCGTTATTGAAGGCGCGGTTGTGAAAGAGAAAGCCGACAACTACCTAAGGGCTTTGGAAAAATTAGATTTGACTGCATATGTGGCCAAACGAACGAACGAGTTTGTGCAGGAAGTGAAAGAGATTTTGGACGCCACAGAAGGTGGAGATATAGAGAAAGTACACACCTGTATCAAAAAGGCAAAACATCTATTCCGCGGAGCCAACGGCGTGAGGCATGTCGACTATATTGCCTATAAAAAAAGTGCTGGTGTATAAATTTTGTTAATTAAACTTAAACTTTTGATATATATGGAGGCGAAGAAATATCCTACACAGTTCCCTCACGGCTTAATGTTTCACCGTGTGCATAGAGAGGTTTCTTCTCCCTCGGGCCAAGGTTCTATTACTGATAAAGAATTTGAACATATACTTTGTTATGTAGGAATAGAAAACATTCTTTCATCGGATGAATGGTTGTATAAATTAAAGCATAATAAGTTGAACGCAAACAATGTATGTATTACCTTTGACGATGGATTAAAATGTCAGTATGACATATGTCTCCCTATCCTGGAAAAATACAACATAAGAGCTTTTTGGTTTGTCTATTCTTCGGTATTTGAAGGGAAATGGGAGAAATTTCAAATCTATAGCTACTTTGGAACAAAGTACTTCAGCAACGTAAATGAGTTCTTTAATCTGTTTTTGAGCAGATGTGAAGAATCACTATTAGACCAACTCAATGGGCATAAATTTAAGAGGTATGCCCAGGAAACACAAATATTGAGCCCCTTTTACTCAATAAACGATTTAAAGTTTAGATTTTTGAGAAACGAACTATTATCTAAAGAAGAATTCGAAAATATAATAGATAAAATTATAGAAGATAGAGGAGTAATTCTTCAAGAGATAGCGAAAAATTTATGGCTATCAAACCAGGAGTTGAAGATCCTAAGCGAGAAGGGGCATTGTATTGGTTTGCATTCGTATGATCACCCCTGGCAACTTTCCGCGTTGCCTTATCAAGAGCAATTGAATGAGTATGCGAGAAATTACAATCATGTTAAAAGAATTTGTAATAAAGAGATTACGGCGATGTCTCACCCTATTAATTCATACAATACACTCACCCTAAAGGTTTTATCACAACTTGGCATAGTATGTGGCTTTCGATCAAATATGGTTCCACCCATTGGGAAGAAGATTAACCCCAGCCTCTTAGAAATAGCAAGGGAAGATCCTGCAAATATTTTACGTAATAATATTAATTTCTAAAGGATTTATTATGCCGAATAAAGAATTTGTTGTGGCTGAAGTGAAAGAGATCATTAAAGGCTATTTTGACGAGCAGGATAAGCTCGAGGCCGCAAGCTCCAAATATAAAGTTCCTCTGACGTCGAGGCTTTATAATGAAGATGAGGTAGCCGAAGTTGTGGAAACATTATTAAGCCCGGAAAGGCTTACGCTTAACTCCGCCTCCAGTGATTTGAAGATCGAGAAATTCGAGGAGCAATTTTCCGGTTTTATCGGCGTCAAGAACGGGATAATGATGAATTCGGGGAGCAGCGCTGATTTAGCGGCTTTTTTTGTTTTAACCAATCCGACAATCAAAAATAGATTATTGCCGGGGGACGAGGTTATTGTTCCGGCCGTGAACTGGAATACGTCTATCGCGCCGCTTTACGCTTTGGGTTTGCGGCCGGTTTTTGTGGACGTTGATTTAAAAAATTACGGTATGAACATTGACCAGGTGCGCTTGGCTATTTCGCCCAAAACAAAGGCCATCATGGTTATCCATCTGGTTGGGTTTCCTGTTGATATGGATAGTATTATGGCCATCGCCCGGGAACATAATTTATTCGTTATTGAAGATACCTGCGAATCCCCCGGGGCGGAGTGGAACGGGAAAAAAGTGGGAAGTTTCGGCGACATGTCCACGCATAGCTTTTATTTGAGCCATCACATTACCACAATTGAGGGTGGCATGCTCATGACCAACAATGACGAGTTTGCGGAATTAGCCAGAATAATCAGATCCCAGGGCATAATGAGGAACGTTAAAAGTCAGGCGTACAAAGACAATTTTAATTCCAAGTACCCGGATATAGACCCTTTGTTTTTATTTACTAATGTTGGCTACAACTTTAGGCCGACGGAGATGGAAGGGGCTTTTGGCATCATGCAATTCAGGAAATTCGGCGATTATTTAAACACCAGGATTAATAACGCCATGGACCTAAATTCGCGGTTGGCCAAATTTTCGGAATATTTAATTTTACCGGTAAATGATGATAATCGAGTTAAATGTTCGTGGTTCTTTTACCCGTTAATGTTGAAAGAGAACGTTAAATTCACGGTTAAAGACGTTACTTCATTTTTGGAAAAAAATGGGATAGAAACGAGGCCGGTGATGAGCGGGGACTTTACTCGACATCCGGTATTTAGTTTATTCGAACATCGAATTGTCGGCGATCTGAAAAATACCAAGTTAATACATAAGAATGGATTTTTCATAGGCATTCATGCCGGCATCGGCGACAAAGAAAGAGACTGCGTTGTTTCCTGTTTTGAGGAGTTTTTCAAGAATAAATAATGCGCGGCTAAACCCAAAAAGTTGATTATGTCCATTGGTCGACTTTTTTTGAAAATTATGGCTACCTATCATTAGCAATGTATGAAGATTTTAGGCGTATCGGCTTTTTATCACGACAGCGCGGCGGCCCTAATCGAGGATGGCCGGATTGTTGGCGCGGCGCAGGAAGAGCGCTTTACTCGGAAAAAACACGATAATTCATTTCCTAAAAATTCCATCAATTATCTATTGCAAGAAGCCAAGTGTCAAATAAATGATATTAATGTCATTGTTTTTTACGAAAATCCGTATTTGAAATTTAATCGCATTATTAAGTCTTTTGCGGCTTACGCGCCCACCGGTTTTGACAACTTTTTTCCAGTGATTGCGGCGCAATGGAAAAAAATAAAAATCAAATCAATTATAGCGCGTGAATTGGATTATCGCGGCCAAATTGAATTTATAAAACATCACGCCAGCCACGCGGCTTCGGCGTTTTACCCGTCGCCTTTTAATAGTGCGGCTTTTTTGACTGTGGACGGCGTCGGTGAGTGCGAAACGACCACTTACGGAGTTGGGCAAGGAAATAACATTAAATTACACAAGAGAATTAGTTTTCCCCATTCTCTGGGGTTGTTATATGCGGCGTTGACTTATTTTACCGGTTTTAAAGTCAATTCCGGGGAATATAAAGTCATGGGTTTGGCGCCTTATGGCCAACCTAAGTATGTAAAAAATATTTTAGGCGAATTAGTCGATGTAAAAGATGATGGTTCATTCCGATTAAACATGAGTTATTTTGATTATGGTGTCGGTGTTAAAATGACAAATGAAAAATTCGAAAAATTATTTGGCCGGGCGGTTCGGCCGCGCGAATCCACCATTACCCAGGATGATATGGATCTAGCGCGTTCCATCCAAGAAGTGACTGATATGGTCATGGTAAAAATGGCCCGCCATATTCGACAAGCCACCGGGGAGCGATATTTATGTTTAGCCGGCGGCGTGGCCTTGAATTGTGTGGCCAACAGTAAAATTCTTACAGAGCGGATTTTTGACGATATTTGGATCCAGCCCGCGGCCGGTGACGCGGGCGGAGCCTTGGGCGCGGCCCTCTATTATTGGCACCAGATGCTCGACCATGAGCGCCAGCCGATCGTCCGCCACAACACTTATTTAGGTCCGCAGTTTAGCCAGGACGAGATTAATGATTATTTGGATTATAATAATATTCCCTATACTTATCACAAAAACATTGAAGCCAAAACCGCTGATTTACTGGTTCAAGGCAAGATAATTGGCTGGTTTTCCGGACGCATGGAGTTCGGTCCGCGAGCTCTCGGAGGGAGAAGTATATTGGGCGATGCTCGCCTGCAAAGCATGCAAGCAGACATGAATTTAAAAATTAAATTCCGTGAATCGTTTCGTCCTTTTGCGCCGGCTGTGCTGGAAGACAAAGCCGCGGACTGGTTTGAGATTGATCAGCCATCGCCTTATATGTTGCTAGTGGCTGACGTGAAAAAAGACAAAAGAAAAATCGTCAGCAATGACAACGGGCAGACGGGCTTTGATATGTTGAAAGCGGTTCGTTCCGACATCCCGGCGGTAACCCATGTCGATTTTTCCGCTCGCCTGCAAACAGTCTCCAGAGAGATGAATCGGAAATTTTATGACCTGATTGCTAACTTTTACGGAAAAACAGGTTGTCCGGTGATTATCAACACGTCTTTTAATGTTCGCGGCGAACCGATTGTTTGCGCGCCCGAAGACGCTTACCGTTGCTTTATGCGCACCGGCCTGGATTACTTGGTGTTAGAAAATTTTTTAATCGATAAAAAAGCCCAGCCTAATTGGCAAGAAAAAGATGACTGGCGCGAGGATTTTGTTTTAGACTAATCTTGCTTATGTTTACCAAGATTTTGAGTTTTATTTTTTACGTAATTGTTATTTGCCCGCTGGCTTTATTGTTTAAGCTAATCAATAAAGATCCGTTGCGTTTAAAATTAGACCATTCGGCCAAGACTTACTGGGAAAATGTATGACTATAATACAGAGTCTGGCTCGAATTTTAATCAAGCATTATGGCAAGTTTTTCAGCGCGTTTTTATTGCTGGCGGTTTGTTTTTTAATAATTTGGCATCGGGATAAGCCGACCCATTTTTACCTGATTTTTTTAGCGGTGGCCATAGTGATTTGGGAATTTATCTTACGGGCGGTTTTACGCTTGGCTTACGGCAAAAATTACCGTTTTGCCGTCTTAAATTATTTTCTTGTTGACGACCCGGTTTACGGAAACGCCTTTCGAAAAAATACCAAAGCCCGGGATTTGGATTTTTTAGTTTTTGATAAAACCGTTTTTCCGGTCGGGCACGCGCCAGAACCTAATTTATCCTCTAATCAAGCCAGCCGCAATATTTTCTCGGTCAACAGCTTGGGCTATCGCGGGGAGGAGTTCGCGCCCAGCCAGACCAAGGCTAAATTGCGGATTTTTTGCACCGGCGGCTCAGCCACGGCCGGTTACTGTGTAAATGACCAAGATACCTGGCCGGCACAATTACAAATTTATTTAAAGAAACGGGGTTATAATGTCGAAGTTATTAATGCCGGCGTTGATGGTTGGTACTCATATCAAGAGTTATTGCGGTTTAATGAAGAAATAGTCAACTATCACGCCGATATATTACTTATTCATCAAGGTTGGAACGAGGAATTTGAATATAGTTCTTTGTTTTTGGGAAAAAAGTGGCGTCCAAAAATGATTCAGAATGTCCGCGAACAAAATAATTTATACTGTCCACCAAATAAATTACTTTCCAGTGCATTTTTTTTAAGTATTTATTTGGCTTTTAAGGCCGCGCTCAAAGCTTGGGTATTTATACCCAATATGCGTTTTACTAATCCCAAACGTTGGCAGACCTTATTGTCTAATAAATATATTTTAGCTTGGTTCGATAATTTATTTGCCATGGCGCGTTTGGCCGCCACCAATAACATTTTGGTTTATACAGTTAATTATCCGGCCTTGCCCGCGTTGAACGACGCAGAGCAGGATCGCGAATTTTATATTAATAATTCCCGCTTGTCTGAGGAATATGCTAATTATCAAGCGATTTCCCAAAAAAGGATTAAACGGACGCTGGCTGTTATTAAATCGATCATCCCTTGTTTAGACGTGGAGGATGAATTTAATAATTATAATACCCGGGAAAGATTAGGTCTTTTTATTGATGAATTACATATGTCGGCTCAAGGTTACGGATTATTGGCGCAGGCCATTGGTAAAAAATTAATTAGTGATAAGGCGTTTCAAGACCGTTATGTTAATGATTCGCAGATTAGCAATGTCGATGTCAGTCCGGCCGAAGTTTGCGCCGCTAAAGCCGCATTAAACCATAATTCAACTTATTTAGAACGTTTGGTCAAAGAGCAGATAGCAAAACTTAGTAAAAAAATGATGAACGTTGCTCGCGTTAATTCTGATATCCCGGAAGATCGCTATACGACTTATTAGAATAATTTTGACTTTTTTGTCAAAAAATGTTATTTTTTACGCCCATGGATAATTATCAGACTGATTTATTATGAAAATATTGTCTCCCAATATCAATACGATTATTGATGGACATTTGATTACCCTGAAGCCGATTTCCATTAAAGAGATTAATGAAAATTATGTCTCTTGGCTGAATGACAATCAGATCAATCAGTTTTTGGAAGTTAGGAACAACCAACAGACCATTGAAGATATTGCTAATTATGTTAATGGTTTGCGTTCCCGGAGTGGCTGCGAATTGTTCGCTATATTTACCAAACAGGATAATAGGCATGTCGGTAATATAGCTATATCGAATTTTAATCTGAATAGTAACTATGCCGAGTATGGTTTATTAATTGGAAATATTCAACTACATAAATCAGGCTTGGCCGCCGAGGCGACAATTTTACTTTTAGAATATCTTTTTCAATATGTTAATGTTCATAAAGTTATTGCTCATTCTACTGCCGACAACCAGCCGGCTAGTAAATTAATAGAACATTTGGGTTTTACCCAAGAAGGCACATTAAGAAAGCAATTTATTTTATCTTCCGGCAAGATAGTGGACGTCTATTGTTATGGCCTCTTGCGTGAAGAGTGGCTTGAGGGTCGCGGTCGTTTATCTAATATTTTAGAATATTTTAAAATAACAGAACTGGACTCGAATCATTTAAAGTAATTTTTTTGACTTTTTACAGCAAAAATGATACTTTTAGTGCGCTGGAAATATGAAAAAATATTTTATTTTTTATACGGCCCGGACCGGATCAAGCCGCTTAGATAACAAAATGTGGCAACAGATTGCCGGCAAGACAGTGGTCGAGTTGGGGTTAGAAAGGGCTTTCGGTTGCGGCTTGCCCGTGGTAGTTTGCACTACTTTTTTAAGCGAGGATGATAAGATAGCGGCCATTGCCAAAAAAATGGGGGCAAACGTGTATCGTGGTTCAGTGGAAGACATTCTGGAACGTTATCTGGGGGCGGCTAAGCAATATGGCGCAGAATTTTTTATTGCGGTTGACGGCGATGATTTATTTTTAGAGCCAAGCTATGTTAAAGAGGCGATAAAAGATTATAAAAAAAATAAATTTGATGCGATTTTTTGTGAAGGATTGCCTTTGGGTAGCTATGGTTTTAGCGTCAAAACCAGCGCCTTGGAAAAAGTATGCCAAATGAAAAATGAGCATGAAACACAAGGTTGGGCACGTTATTTTACAAATATCAAATTATTTAAAGTAGGCGTAATAAAAGCTCGCCCAGAACATAATTTTACCGAATATCGCCTAACTTTAGATTATGCCGAGGACTTGCATTTGATAAAAAATTTATACAAAAATTTTTATTCGCTTGGCAAAAATTTTTCTCTTAGCCGGGTAATTTCATTCCTAGTGAAACACCCAAAATTAGCGCAATCTAATTGGCGTCGCAGAGAGGAATATAAAAAAAGATTCAAAAATCTTTATGGCCGAGTATATTTAAAGCCGGAATTTAAAAAATATGAAATTCGCTAAATCTAGGAAATTACAGAAATTAGCCCACCAATTAATGCCCGGCGGCACGCAAAGTTACAGCAAAGGTGACGATCAATTTCCTTTTCTTTCTCCACCCATTCTGGTCAAGGCCCAAGGCGCTTATATTTGGGATGCGGATGGAAATCGCTTCATTGATTGGTGCATGGGTATGCGTTCCGTGATCTTGGGACATGGCTATAAAACGGTTATTGCTGCGGTCAGAAAACAGTTGCCATTCGGAACGAATTATAACCGTCCGTCGCATTATGAAATTGAACTTGCTAAAATGTTGGTTGAACTAATACCCAGCGCCCAGGTGGTTAAATTTGCAAAAAATGGTTCAGCCGCAACTACGGCCGCCGTTAAATTGGCGCGGGCTTATACCAAGAGAGATTTAGTGGCCATGTGTGCGGGCGCTTTTAACGGATTTGATGATTGGGGTATTGCCAGCACGCCAATGACAGCCGGTATTCCTAAGACAGTGTTAAACATGACAAAGACCTTTGAGTACAACAACATAGTGAGTGTCCGTAAGATGTTTAAAAAATATCCTAAAAAAATTGCGGCTGTAATTCTCGAGCCCGCTACCGAAGTCGGGCCGGTTAATAATTTTCTGCAAGAGGTGCAAAGAATTTGCCGGCAAAACGGAACTATATTAATTTTTGATGAGATGATCTCAGGTTTTAGATGGCATTTAAAAGGCGCCCAGTATGTTTATAAAGTAACACCGGATTTATCTACTTTTGGCAAAGCGATAAGCAATGGCTTTGCGTTAGCGGCTCTGGTGGGTAGAAAAGATATTATGGAATTGGGAGGCATGGACACTAAAAAGGAGAGGGTGGCTTTGATTTCGGCGACGCATGCCGGTGAAAATCATGCTTTAGTGGCAGCTATTGCTACGTTGAAAGAGTTGAAAAGTAAGAATGTTCCGGCCTATGTTAATAAGTTAGGAAACCTTTTAAAGAGCGAATTTAACAAAATCGCTAGAAAGCACGGCTTGGATTCAGTTTTGTCAGTCATAGGGGAGTTTGGCTGCCGTATCCGTGTTCAATTTGAGGATTTTGGTGGTTATACCGCCGCCCAAATAAAGACTTATTTTGCACAAGAGATGATTTCGCAAGGGATTTTGTTTAATGGATATTTTTCGCCGACGCTGTCCCATAAAAAAAGAGAAGTAGCCCAGACGCTAAAGGGCTGGGAATTTTCTTGTCGCAAGCTCAAAGAAGTATTGGCAGATAAAAGCCTAGAGAAAGAGCTCGTCGGTGAGCCCATTAGACCTGTTTTTAGGAAATATAATTAGATTGGAAAAAAATTATCATGGCTACTCTACTAAAGAATAATATAAAATTTTTACAGGTTGGGCTTGGCTCAATGGGCAAGAGGCGAATTAGAAATCTTTTAGCCCTCGGCATACCCAGCGTGCACATTGTTGGTTTTGATCTGGCAGCTGAACGGCGACAAGAAGCTGAAGAGAAATATCAGATTCGGACCGTGGCGGATTTTTCTGCCGGTGTTGCCACTCAACCCGATGCTTATATTATCTCTACTCCGCCTGACCATCATGCCGAATATTTCTTGCACGCCGCACGGGCGAAAAAGCATTTTTTTGTGGAAATACCGACTTCTGATGAAGGGTATAACGAGCTTTATTCATTACTTGATGGATCGTTTGTGGGAGCACCTTCTTGTACTTACCGTTTCCATCCGGCCGTCAAAAAAATAAAACAGATTGTCGAATCCGGCGCGCTGGGGAAAATTTATTTGTATAATTGCCATTTAGGCCAATATTTGCCAGATTGGCATCCGTGGGAAGATTATCGTTCAGTATTTTTTGCGCAAAAATCCACTGGTGGTTGCCGTGAAATGATGCCTTATGAATTGAATTGGCAAAGTTACATTTTGCAGTCTTGGCCGGTTGTGGCCAAGGGACTGACTAAGAAAGTTTCCGATTTAGATATGCCAGCCGATGATGTTTATTCAGCCCTGGTGGTTTTTGATAACGGCGCTATCGGCAATGTGGTCATTGAATTATTATCGCGGACGCCAAAGAGAACCTTGCGACTGATTGGTTCTTTGGGTACTTTAGAATGGGAATGGCAGGAAAATTATATCCGACTGTTTGAGGCAAAAAACAAGTCCTGGCAAGAAATTAATTTGGCGGTTGGCCAGAAGGAACAAAATTATGTTGTCACCGAAGATATGTATATCGAAGAAATCGAGCACTTTGTGGCCGCGATAACCGGCAACCGGCTATTTCCCTATACTTTTGCGGATGATCATAAATTGCTCCGGACCTTGTTCGCGATTGAAAGAAACGGACAGGAGCCGGCGGCTAAAGTAGAACAATAATTATTATGCGCATTAATATTGGCAATGTCATAATTGGCGATGATGCGCCTTTCGTCGTTATCCCGGAAGGCTGCGATAACCACCACGGTAGCTTGGCGGCGGCCAAAGAATTAGCTCATTCCGCCAAAGAGGCAGGCGCAACGATTATAAAATTTCAGCTGCATTTGCCTGATGAGGAAATGGATCGGGCCGGTATAGCCGCCACGTCGTCTAAAGCGTTTGCCCAGTGGGGAGATTTATACGGGTTTATTAAAGAAAACTTACTTACTCCCGAAGAC
>MHKO01000059.1:3743-5204 GCA_001818435.1 Candidatus Komeilibacteria bacterium RIFCSPLOWO2_02_FULL_48_11 | reverse complement strand
TGCGGCTTATAAGATCGGCTCTGGCGAAACCGAAGATTTGCCCATGATTGAAGAGGTGGCTAGTTTGGGCAAGCCCATGTTTATTTCGACTGGGATGAGTACTATTGAAGAAATTAATATGACCGTAGCTGCTGTTAAAGAAAAAAACATCCCATTTTCTTTATTGCATTGCATTTCATCTTATCCTCCGAAATCAGAAGACGAGCTTCATTTGGGCGTAATTAGCGATTTGCGACATCGGTATAATGTTATCATTGGTTTTTCCGACCATACTCCGCCTGACGGTCTAACGGCTAATAATGGCCTACACATACCCGAAAGCGCGATTGTATGGGCCGCTATGGCCCAAGGTGCGCGTTATATTGAAAAACATTTCACTCTTGACCGCAACGCGCCGGATGCGGATAGCCGTTTTTCCCATGATGGAAAAACTTTGAAGGAATTAATTGCCATTACTCAAGCGGCCGATGAAGCGCTTGATGCTAAGCGGGAAATTTATGACCATGAAAAATCCGTCTGGATTTGGGCTAAGCGCAGTTTGTTCGCGGCCAGGGCCATTCCCATTGGTACGGCGCTCGGCCGATCTATGTTAACCAGTAAGCGGCCCGGAACCGGCATCCGTTCTAAAGAATATAAAAACATAATTGGCCAAACAACCAAGCGCGATATTAAAGCCGGAGCCATGATCAAGCCGGAGGATTTAAGGTAATATGAGAAAAATTTGCGCCATCACCGCCAACCGCGCGGATTTTAGCCGGATTGAATCAATTTTACGCGCCATACAAAAGCGCGATGATTTGGAATTGCATTTAGTGGTGATGGGTTCGCATTTGTTGCCCGCCAAAGGATACACTATAGATGAAATCATTAAAAAAGGTTTTGTTCCCGAGTTTCAAATAGACATGGAAGTGCCTGGCGGCACGCCGCTGGCCATGACCAAATCAGTGGGTTTGGCCATTACCAAACTGGCTGAGGTTATGGATAGTTTGCGACCGGATATTGCCATTGTTCCGGTAGACAGATTTGAATCTTTGGCCATGGGCGTAACCGCCGCTTTAATGAATATTTATGTGGCGCATATTCAGGGCGGGGAAGTCACGGGAACAATTGATGAATCAATTCGCCACGCCTTAACCAAGCTAGCGCATTTGCATTTCGTGGCTACTGCGGCTAGCTGGCAACGGGTTATTAAAATGGGCGAGCCGGCGGATATGGTTTTTAATGTGGGTTGTCCGGCCACGGATTTATTATTGCAAGCGCCGGAGTATAGTCATGAAGAAACTCTGAATAAATTAAATGGTTTAATTACCGGCCCAAAGAAGTTAGTTATAAAATCGTCGTATATTTTTGTTTTACAACACCCGGTCACAACCGAGTTCACGGCCGCCAGTGACGCGATTATGGCCACTCTGGAGGCAATTAGGGATTTAAATTTACAGGTAATTATTGGCTGGCCCAATA
>MHKO01000059.1:149-3701 GCA_001818435.1 Candidatus Komeilibacteria bacterium RIFCSPLOWO2_02_FULL_48_11 | reverse complement strand
TTTGCTCATATTCCAACTGATTTATTTGTTAATGTTTTACGCCATGCTTCATGCCAGATTGGTAATTCATCCAGCGGCATTCGGGAAGCCGGTTATTTTGGCACGCCGGTAATTAATATTGGTTCTCGGCAAAACAGCCGCGAGCGTGGACATAATGTAGTTGATGTTGGTTACAATGCGGTGGAGATTAAAAAAGCCATTCAAACTCAATTGGAGCACGGCCGGTATCCAGTAGATATGATTTATGGTGATGGTACGGCTGGCGAGCAGATCGCCGCTATTTTAGCCAAAATTAAATTACCGTCGATACAAAAGAAACTCACCTATTAATCATATGATCGGGATTGATATTACTGATATTAATAGGTTTGCAAAAATAGTAATAAAAGATTTTTCTCATTGGAGTAAATTTTTTACGAAATCAGAATGGGAGATTGGTTTTAGCGCGCCCGACCCAGCGCGAGCGTTAGCCGGAATTTTTGCCGCCAAAGAAGCGGTTATGAAAGCCAGCGGCGGCAAATTAGTAGGGCGTTTTGACCGGATTCAAATTGAACACGAACCAGACGGAAAACCAATCGTTAAAATTGATGAAAAAAAACAAGATAATATTCATATCAGTATCAGCCATGACCGCGATATTGTTGTCGCCGTGGCCATTAAACTATGACAGAGGCCAGCAGTAAAAAAGTAGCCCTGCTCTCGAACTTTACCATCAAGGGGCTGGATAATCAGCTGCGAACGTCTGCCAAGCAATATGGCATTGATATTGATGTTTATACGGGTGAATATGGTCAGTGGCAGCAAGAGATACTTGGAAATAGGCTGTATGAATTTAATCCCGACATTATATTTGTGATTGTTGATTTTGACGGACTGGAGGATCAGATAGAAATGATTAACCAGCTGGCTCTAAAAATATCCGCTAAAATTGTGGTGTGCGGCTATGGCGCCAAGCGTAAGCTCGACGAGCATTTCCGGGATAACGTGCAAATAATCGTGTTTGATTTTGAGGGTTGGCTTGAGCAAGTTGGCAAAAACGATAATTGGAACACCAAGTACCGCGAATTGGGCGACCTGCGGCTTCACCCAAACGCGTTCGCGCCCTTGGCTCGCGAACTGGCGGCGTATCTGATTCCTTTAGCTGGCAAGACCAAAAAGTGCTTGGTGCTGGATTTGGACAATACGCTCTGGGGCGGTATTATTGGTGAAGATGGTTTGGGCGGAATAAAGCTCTCACCAACCGGGGAGGGAGCGCCATACTATGAATTTCAAAAATTAATCAAAGGTTTAAAAGAGCGCGGAATTATTCTGGCGATAGCGAGCAGCAACAATGAACCGGATGTCAAAGAGGTATTTGCGAAACACAAGCACATGGTGTTGAAAGAAGACGATTTCGCGGCTAGGCGCGTCAATTGGAATAATAAAGCCGAGAATATGCGCCAATTGGCGGCCGAACTTAATATCGGGCTGGATGCCATGGTGTTTATTGACGATGATCCGCGCAACCGTGAACTGATTCGCGAAGCAATTCCGGAAGTCGAGGCGCTCGAGATGCCGGTTAATCCGGCGGAATATCTTCGTACTTTGTTGGATTATAAAGGTTTTACGTCTCTTGGTATTACAGACGAGGACATCAAGCGCACCGGCATGTATGCTGATGAAAAGAAACGGCGGCAGTTTAAGGAGCAGGTGATTGATTTGGATTTGTTTTTGCGGGGTTTAGGGCTCTCAATTACGATCCAGCCAGTGTCAGGGGCACACTTGCCGCGCGCGGCCCAATTAACCCAGAAAACCAACCAGTTTAACCTGACTACGCGTCGTTACCAGGAGGCTGAAATAAAGAATATGATGGCTAAGGGCGAAAAAGTTTGGATATTGGACGTTAAAGACAAATTCGGAGAGTACGGATTAACCGGTTTAATTATCGTGCGTAACCACGAGTTTTGGGAAATAGACACTTTTTTAATGAGTTGCCGGGTGTTGGGCAAGCGCATTGAAGAAGAATTTTTTGGCCAAGCGCTTAATCAGTTAAAAAAGCAAGACCCTAAAACCATTATCGGCCAGTATCTGCCCACTGCCAAAAACGAGCAAGTAAAGGATTTTTACCGAAGATTCGGTTTCACCAAGCGTGAGTCCGGCCGCGAGGGCATCTGGGAGCGTGATTTGTCTGATTTTACTTTCCAGCCGCTGGATTTTATTAACACCGATATTCAACAGTATGAGTAAAAAACTTTTTATCTTGCTTTCCGAAATCCTGGAGATTGCGCCGGAAGAAATCACCGACACCACCGCGCCAGATAACACCCCCAGCTGGGATTCGTTTAACGGTTTGATGATTGCCGTTGAGTTGGAAAAAACATATGATGTTAAATTTACCATGGACGATATTTTATCTGTTAAAAAAGTGGGCGACATTAAGAATGTATTAGATAAGTATAACGTGAAATATGAATGCTAAATGGTCAGAAATTAAGGTTGGTGACCGGGCTTCGTTTGAGGTTGCGATAACCCCGGAACTTGTGGCAAAATTTGTTGACATTAGCGGAGACGATAACCGTTTGCATTTGGATGATTCGTTTGCGCGGCAAAAAGGGTTCGCGCGGCGAATTGTCCATGGCCTACTCTTGGCTTCGTTGTTTTCAAAAATTGTTGGCAAGTTTTTTTTTGGCGACGAGAATCTGTATCTGGCGCAGACAATTACTTTTAGAAAACCGGTTTTCGTCGGCGACATTGTCAAAGTCGAGGGCCTGGTGAAAAACAAGATTGAATCGGTGAGGATTTTGCATATAGAAACGACCGTCAACACGCCTGACGGAGAAGTCGCTTTGAGCGGCGAAGCGCAGGTAACTTATAAAGAATAATATGAGCAAACAAAATATTACATTAATTGCCGGGGCGGCCAGCAGTTTTGGCAAAGTTATCATCCCGGTTTTATTTAATAAAGGTCATCAGCTTATATTGACTCATTCCGGACGAGAAGATTACCAGTTACCCGAAGGCGTGGCTGGTGAAGTATTTAAGCTTGACATAACTGACGTTGCAGCTATTACCAATGTCATTGGCGGGTTTCGGTCTAAGATTAACAATTTAATATATTCTGTCGGGTCGCCGATTGTATTCAAAAAATTCGAAGATGAAAAATGGGAAGATTATGAAAAACATTGGCAGACCCAAGTCAAGGGACTCTGGCACATCACGCGCGCCCTGATTGCCAATAATCATCCGCTAAAACGTGTTATTGCCATTGGTTCAGCCGTCACTTTTACCAAGCCCCCGGCCCGCCTTGGCGCCTATACCACGTCTAAATACGCTCTCTTAGGTTTAATAAAGTCATTGGCAGTGGAATTAGCTTCCCGCCAAATCGCCGTAAATATGATATCGCCCGGCGCCACCGGCGCCGGCTTGTCGAAAGATTGGCCGCGTTTAATGATTGAAGCGGGCGGTTCAACTGATACGCGCACAGTGGCGGACACGATAGCGCTGTTGTTGCAAGAGGAGAGCGGCCGCACGGGCGAAAACTTTCATATCTAAATGGCTATGATTGTTATTAGC
>MHKO01000059.1:0-132 GCA_001818435.1 Candidatus Komeilibacteria bacterium RIFCSPLOWO2_02_FULL_48_11 | reverse complement strand
GAGCAACAAATGGACATTAGAAGTCGTTAATGTTAAGAACAGGACTTACGCACCTTGAAAAAATAGCATAGATACAATGTTATCCGCAGTATTGAAGTCAAAACTGCAAGCCCGCTTGATTTGGTAAAAACT
>MHKO01000058.1:36285-37889 GCA_001818435.1 Candidatus Komeilibacteria bacterium RIFCSPLOWO2_02_FULL_48_11 | reverse complement strand
GTAACATTTTATATGACCCAACAGATATCAGGAAAGTAAGATTTTAGATGTCTCAATTCGCAATATAGCGCATAGAACGAGATTGTGTTATAATAAAGCCATATGGCCAGAATAAACGAAAAAAAGTACAAGAACGCCATTTTGTTTTTCGCCCATAAAATTAGGAACGGCACTTTGGGGAAGCTGAAGCTGATGAAACTTCTGTACTTTCTGGATTTTGATTTTTTTGAAAAATACGGCCGCTCGGTGACTGGCGATGAATATCTCCGTTTTGAAAACGGCCCAGTGCCTCGCCAAGCGGAAAAGATGATAAAGAAAATGCTTGGCCGGGAAATCAAAATTAACAACCGGAAAGTGGCTGCCGGGTATAACGACCAGCAACATATCGAACCATTAACTGATTTTGATGTTGATGTTTTTAGCAGAGAAGAACTTTTAATGCTGGAAGAAACAGCGAATAAATGGGAAAAATTCTCCGGCGCGGAAATGAAAAGCGCCAGCCACGGCGAAGCGCCTTGGATTGCCACTAAGCCAAATGATGTGATTGATTACAATCTGGCGTATTATCGCAACAAATACGGCGAGATGGCGAAAGTATAATTATGGAAGTGGAGCGGCACGCTGATATTGCCAAAGACTTTAAAAAATTGAAGCGGTACCCAGCGCCTCAAGAATCTTTGGATGCCTGGTGCCGTCTTTTTTGCAGCAAGGGATTGCGCGAAACGCCAGGCATAGACGCGTTTAATGATTTTGGAAATCTCAAAGTTTTCAAAGCCCGCGCTATCCCCTTGCGTGAAAACGCGGGTAAATCGCATGGTTATCGTTTAATATTTCAACTGACATCAATTGATAAATGCCGTGTTTTAGTATTTTCTCGACACGGCATTTATCATGATGAGAAAGAATTAATAAGCACAATTAAATACCGACTACGGTTAGATTAAATTACTATGCCCGACGAACCAATCACAACCACACCCACTGAATCCCCTATTCCCCCCGGCATCCCTCCTGCGCCTGTGGCGCCTACTGAAACGCCGACATCCTCCCCTGCCGCATCATCCACCCCGCCCGTCGTCACACCTCCCGAATCCGCCTCCGCTAAAGCTATGGCGGACGAGACGCCCATCACGCCGCCAGCCGCTCCCCCACCTCCCCCAGCTACCGAGAGCCCCGCCCCGCCGCTCGCGCCCTTGCCCACCTCTGGTGGGAGCAGCGGGGCTTTCCGTTCCCTGCTGTCAAAGGCCTTAGCCAAAATCCAGTTCCGCAAACAGGCTAAGTTGGAGAAAATCATGGTCCTGACCCGCGGCAAGGGCCAGGTTACCAACGACGACGCCCAAAAGCTGTTGCGCGTCTCGGATGCCACGGCCAGCCGCTACCTCTCGGAACTGGTTAAAAATGGCCGACTGCGGCGCACAGGCGTCAGAGGAGGGGCTGTCTACCACTTCGTGCCATAGCAATGGCTCAATCGGGACGGCCATTTGAGCCAATCCATTGGCTCATTTCCACCATTTGAGCCATTAACCCCTGTGGGTTCTGGGCAATTTTTTCTATTGATAAATCCCCGCTTTTTTGCTATGGTATTTGGGTATAACCACAGTTTT
>MHKO01000058.1:22128-36242 GCA_001818435.1 Candidatus Komeilibacteria bacterium RIFCSPLOWO2_02_FULL_48_11 | reverse complement strand
CAGGCGCACACGGAGGCCGTAGCCCGACTCTGACGCGGGCGCGTAGCTCAGTTGGTTAGAGCGCGTCACTGATAATGACGAGGTCGAAGGTTCGATTCCTTCCGCGCCCACCATTAACAACACATGCCGGGGTAGCTCAGTGGTAGAGCAGGTGACTGAAGATCATCGTGTCGCGAGTCCGATTCTCGCCCCCGGCACCAGGGTTCGTAGCTCAGATGGTTAGAGCGCGTCGTTGACATCGACGAGGTCAGAGGTTCGATTCCTCTCGGACCCACCAGACTACGCCAAGGCTAAAGCCGATAAAAGGCTTCGGCTGGCGAAGCCAGAATCCATTATCATTAACTACACGCATATGAGAACAGATCCATGCCCAACATGTGGCAATGAGGAATGTACTTGCGAAAAATAATTCCTGCCCCGGCGCTGCCGGGGTTACGGGGTATGGCCTAATTGGCTAAGGCACCACGTTTGGGACGTGGGGATTCTCGGTTCGAGTCCGAGTACCCCGACCAAAAAATATGAAACAATTACTCATAATGATTGTCGGCGTGGCGGTAATTGTCAGTCTGGTGGTTTTTGTTTTTACTCTCCGGCAAGTCCGCCAAGAGGAAGCTTCAATGCTGGATGATCTACGGCTCCGCACCGCGCTTTTGGCCGACAGTTTTAAAGAATCAATCCGGCCTTCTTATTTGAACAACGCCACTTCCACGATGCAGATGGTGCTGGATAAGTTCGCCAACCGCGAACGGCTTTTGGGTTTGGCGGTGTACAACAACAAAGGCGGCATCTTCGCCGTTTCCGCCGGTTTGCCGGCGGAATTGACGGCTGACGCGTCAATTCCGGAACAGGCCATGGATGCCGACAGTGTGACCGGCGATTTTCTGGCCATTGAGGAGAGAGGCCGAACTTATATTTTCGCCACGCCGCTGCATCAAGACGAAAAAGTCATCGGGTCCTTAGCGGTTTTCCAAAGAGCCGATTATATTGATGATGTCATCAATCAAATTTGGAAAACTAATCTGGTGCGCTGGCTGGTCCAAATCCTCTTATTTTCAATTGCCGTAATATTAATTCTGCGCTGGATAATTTACCGGCCGATTTTGCGCCTGGTTGAATCCATCCACCAAGCCCGAATCGGCAAAACCGCCGACGACTCTGCGGCCATTAAAAACCAGGGTTTCTTTCGCCCGATTGCCGAGGAAATCTCTAAAATGTCCAAAAGCCTGCTCCAGGCCAGAACCGCGGCCAGCGAAGAGGCGCGGTTGCGCTTGGAAAAAGTTGATTCGCCCTGGACCGAAGAGCGGCTGAAAGAATTCGTCAAAGCCTCTTTAAAAAATCAGAAAATTTTTCTTTTATTCAAAGGTGAACCATACACCCACAAAAAGGGCAAAGACGGCATTTATTGTTTTTCTCAAGCCGGCGGCGTGCTGACCGCTCTGGAGCCGTTAATGGAAGCTTGCGGCGGAATGTGGATTGCTCACGGCAATGGCGATGCCGACAAAGAAACCGTGGACGAGAATGACACCATACAAGTTCCGCCCGATAATCCAAAATATACTCTCAAAAGAATTTGGCTTACCGAAAAGGAAGAGCAGGGATACAACAAAGGCTATTCCGCCGAAGGTTTATACCCGCTTTGCCTCAACACTTACACCCGGCCGATTTTTAGGGAGGAAGACTGGGTTGAGTACAAACGGGTTAACGGAAAATTCGCCAAAGTTCTGCTGGGCGAAATAAAGAATGTCGAAAAGCCCATTATCATCGTGAACGAATATCACCTCACTCTGGCGCCGCAAATGGTTAAAGCCAGCCGCCCGGACGCGCGGATCGGCATATTTTGGCACACCCCCTGGCCCAGCGCGGAAGCCTTCAATATTTGCCCGCAACGAAAAAAAATTCTTGAAGGAATGCTCGGCGCCGACATCATTGGTTTTCACACCCAGCAATTCTGCAATAATTTTATTGATACGATTGGAAAAAATGTCGAAGCGATTGTCGATTTTGATAAATTCTCAATTACCCGCGACGAGCATGCTTCTTACATTCGGCCATTCCCAATCGGAGTCGCTTTTACCGAAGAAAAAAAATCGGATGATTCAGGCATGTTGGGCAGAAAGATACTGGATCGTTTCAAGATAAAAACAAAATATCTCGGACTGGGAGTTGATAGGCTTGATTATGTTAAGGGAATCCCCGAGCGCTTTAAGGGGATTGAATATTTTCTCGACGCTCACCCGGAGTATCGCGGGCAATTCACTTTCTTTCAAATCGCGTCGCCCTGCCGCTCGTCAATCGAACAATATCTTCAATATAAAGATATCGTCTCCCAGGAAGCGGAGCGGATCAACGAGAAATTCAAAACAGAAGATTGGCAGCCCATTGTTCTGGAAATGGTGCAATACAGCCACCAGGACATCAATTCACTCTATAAACTGGCGAATGTCTGCGTTGTTACGTCTTTGCACGACGGCATGAATCTGGTGGCCAAAGAATACACGGCCGAGAGAGACGACGAACTGGGGGCGCTGGTTCTAAGCCAGTTCACCGGCGCAGCCTATGATTTAAAAGGCGCCTTGATTATTAATCCTTACAGCACAAAAGAAATCGCCGACGCGATATATAAAGGAATTACCATGTCGCCCTTGGAACAAACAAGGCGGATGAAAACCATGCGCAATAGCGTAAAAAATTACAATATCTACCGCTGGGCCGGAGAACTTCTTAAAGCTGTCGCTGAAATTTCATGAAGTACGCATTTTCCAAACTGCCGGAGATAAAAAGTAAAATTGAGAATTCGGGGCCGACCGCTCTTTTGCTTGATTTTGACGGCACCATATCCCCCATAGTGCCCAGGCCGGACGACGCTTATATTCCAGAAAAAACCCGAAGCCTGCTTAAAAAGATTGATAAAATGTTTCCTGTCGTCATCGTCACCGGGCGCCCGCTGGCTGTTATAAGGAAAAAAGTCGGGGTTAAACGATTCATCTACGCCGCCAGCCATGGCTGGGAATGGGATTTTGAGGGCAAACTTAAGCGCAAGCCGCTGCCCAAAACCATAGCAGTGAAATTCAACCGGTTGCGCCAGGCCGTTAAAAACATCAAGAAAGATTTCCCTCCCTTGATAATTGAAAACAAACCCTATTCAGTAACTTTTCACTACCATTTACTGCCGATTAAGCAAGAGATGATTTTTACAGAACGGCTGAAAAATTTTCTTAAACCTATCCGCCGACAATCATCAATTCGGATTTTTCACGATAAAAAAACCGTGGAAATAACCCCTGATTTAAATTGGACAAAGGGCGACATATCTGAATCAGCTTTAAGACATTTGCGCCAAAAAAGCCATAAGAACTTTTTGCCGATTTACATCGGCGACTCCACCACGGACGAAGACGCATTTCGCGCCCTGGCGCGCGGCATCACCGTCAGAGTGGGAAAATCCAAAAACAGCGCGGCTGAATATTACCTGCGCGAGCAAAGGGAAGTGCAAAAATTCCTTGGCTGGTTTTTAAAAACTCTCCCATCATAAAACCCTCCCGCGAACGGGAGGGTTTTATTTTATCGCTCAACTAACCAAAGGTTAGAAATCACGACGCGGGGGACGGCTGCCGCCGAAACCGCCATGGCTTCCGCCGCCGCGGTTGAATCCGCCGCCGCCAGTGCGGGGAGGACGGTCTGTCATCGGACGGGCTTCATTCACAACAATGTTCCGGCCGCCCATGTCAGTGCCGTTGAGAGCCGCTATGGCCGCCTGCGCTTCCTCATCAGAGGACATTTCCACGAATCCAAAACCTTTGCTGCGGCCAGAGAACTTATCCATGATTACCGAAGCGGAAACCACGGAACCGTGCTGGCTGAAAAGGTCTTTGAGTTCGTCGTCAGTAGTGCTGTAAGGGAGGCTGCCAACGTAAAGTTTGGTGCTCACAAGACTTGGTCTTAATAATTTAAACGCCTAGGGCGCTTTGGTTATTAAGAAAAATAAATACTTACTACAACCCCATTTTACGACCAATTTATTTTGCTCTAAACGGCAAAAGTTAAAACAAGATTGCATCTGCATCCTAGCACAATTCTTTTAAAAAAGCAAGCCCACCCCGTACACCAAAGCCACGCCCAAACCCACCCAAATAAGCTGCTGCCAGACATAATGGCGCTTGTCTTCGTGCTGAAGTTCCGGGATAAGATCAGCCATGGCCAGGTAGATGAAATTGCCGGCCGCGATGGCCAGTAGATAAGGGATGATATTTTCAATCTGCTGGGCGATAAAATAAGTCGCCCCCGCGCCCAGAACGCTCGTCAGGCCAAAGGCCACGTTAAAGACAGCGGCCCTCATCCTGGAGAGTCCGGAATAAACCAGAATGGAAAAATCAGCCACCTCCTGCGGAATCTCATGGAAGATGACGGCCACGGTGGTCACTAATCCCAAACGGAAATCAGTTAAAAAAGCGCCGGCAATAATGGTGCCGTCTATAAAATTGTGGATGCCGTCCCCGAACAGGTTGTTGACGATGAGATGGGTTTTGTAACGGCCTTTGGCTTTATCCTCGCAAGTGCAATGGTGGTAGTGGATGATTTTTTCAATGATGAAGAAAAAGAAAATACTTCCCAGTACCGTGCCAAACATCACGTTCAGGCTCAATGGCGCGTCTTGGGCCATTTCCGGCAAGATGTCAAAAAAAACCACGGCCAGCAGTGCGCCCACGGCCAAGCTCACGAAAGTCCGCAACATTCTGGCGCTCCGCCGGTCAGTCGGAAAAAACGCCAAGATGCCAACAATGGAGATTAGGCTGACTATAAAAGTGGCGATGATGGAGTAAATTAGCATGAAGTAGTTACTGTCATTGCGAGCGAGGGGGTCGGAATGACACTTATTATAAGTTCTATTATTATACAATCTTACAGCCCGCTCGGCAAAATCGTGAAAGCCGTGGTGGCATAAGAACTATAATCAATAACCCCAGGTGCGGTGAACATAGCGGCATCTCTAGGCGCAGTAACTGGATTGGTTGTGATAGGACCATCAGCGCTCCCCCACCAGTTGTTGGTCGCGGTTAAGGTATCAGCGTCCTCATAGTGAACGCCAGCATTGGGTTTTGCCGGATTACCAGAAGTAGCATTATTAGAATAGAAATTATTGCCAGTAATGATTACACTAGTTTCGTCAGCTGGCGCATCAACATTAATGCCGCGGCGATTACCGGTAAAGGTGGAACCTTGAATGTCGGCCTGAGCCGAATTAGTTATTCTCAGACCAACATCTAATGTATTGCGCACAATGCTATTAGAGAAAGTTAAGTTTGTTGCGGCGTCGCTAATAATAATGCCATGACTATTGCTGTATTCAATAATGGAACGCGTAATGCTGGCTTGGGCGCCGTTTTGGACGCGCACTACCTGGTTGAGAAAACCGCCATAACGGATAATGGCGTTATTGAACGTCAGCGCCGAGGTGCCGGCGTCTCCGGTGATAATTCCCCAATCGCCCGCTGCCGGACTGCCATTACTGCCCGTGATAACGCCGGCATAAGTGTCATCATGTTTGGAAGTTATAACCGCTCCATTCACATTATCGCTGGCGCTGCCTATAGTCAACGTGCCGTTGACGGTAAAGGTATAATTGCCGTCCATTTTAACCACTGTCCCGGGCTGGATAACCAAAGTATTGCCCACGGCTATGGTTACATTGTTCTTAATTAAGTACGGGCTGGAGCTTGAAGCCAGCGTGCCAATAGGACCAGCGCCCGGGAAACTAAATAATAGAGTGCTATTTCCATCTTCAGTCGTTACTGTGGCCACATTGGATAACCCGCTTGTTTCCACTCCATTACTCGTCTTCATGGCAAAGCAGTAAGCAGTGTCGGCTGTCAGACTGCTGACAGTCGTGGTGGCCACAGTATCTTGAGTAGCTGATGGCGTTGGTTCGCCCATAACCTGCGCAGAGCTTGACCAGTTGCTTTCAGTGATCGGACAGCCGCTGTCTCGATAACGAATATCATAAGTGGCTGGCGTGGTTGTGGCCAGATTGGCTGTTTTGGGCGTGGTCCAATATAATCTGACAGATGTCGTGGTGGTATAAATGTACTGCTGCTGCAAGTTAGTAACCACCCGCGTGATAGTGGTGTTTTGGCTGTTCAAAGACTTGGGCGTGCCTTTGATATTATTAACCCCAGCATCCTGGCCATTAATAAGCGCGCCATCATTGGTCGCCCAGTTTGAAGCCAGTGTACCATCGCCAGTCGGGTCTTTGCGCTCCATGGTGGCGCGATTGGCAGCCGAAGAATTATTACCAGCAAACCAAGCAACGGTTGTTGAGCCAATTTGATCAACCAAAAAGCCGCTAGCTTGGCGCAATCTTAATAATTCTCCATAAGGCTCGTTGTCTAAAATCTCTAAACCGGAATAAACGCAATCAGACGCCACCGATGTCGCGCTCTCTGTTGTTTTTTCCAAAAGAAAATAGCCTTTTGATGGAATAGTCAAATTACTGCAGATTCCAGAATTAAGCGTAATGTCCGGCTTGCCATCTTCTGAATGCAAAGTCCAGCCACTTAAACTAATGGCTGTGCTGGAAGCATTGTAAAGTTCCATCCACTCATGACCAGTGGAATTCTGAGTCCCCATCCAGGCGATTTCATTAATGACCACGTCATGCGTGGGCACGAGCTCAAGCGTTAAAGTATAAGTGTTGTTGGTCGTGGTATCGCCGTCTGTCTCTTGCGCTTGGATGGTAAAATTATTGGCTCCTTCGGCCAAAACAACCTGCTTGGACCAGGCCAAACTCTCAACCGTGGTAGTGGCCGTGGTACTGCCCAAGGTTATGGTAATAATGTCGCCATTGTCGCCAGCGCCGGAAATAGTCACCTCAATATCCCCGGTGGCTGGATTTTCATCAGCTGTGGTGCTCAATAAAGTAGAGCCAGAAGCCGGAGTGTCAATAGTTAGATTAGGCGCTAACAAATTAACGTAAATGGAGGTATCAGCGCTTTCCGGATAAGTTTCCAGATTGCCATAACGGTCCCGGGCCCGTGAACGGAAGCCGTAAATTTTTTCAATTGAAGTTGGTGTAGTAAATAAAGAAGAAAGCAGAGTTGTTTCTAAAAGCCAGTCTGTCCAATCGCCGCTGTCAACCTGATACTGAATGTCAAAACTCGCCACTGCCGGCGTACTGGTAATATCCGTATCCTCTCCGGTCCAAGATACTGTAAAAATATTACTCGTGGTGGTAGTGGCGAGTGGACTGACTTGGGAAGTAGGGGCAATGGTGTCGCGCGCCAGAATGGGAATATAATAAGAACTGCTTTGTTTTTTCGCTGGCAAGAGCTCTGGAGTTGAATCGGGAATAGGAATTGTTTCCGGTTGTGATGGAATAATTTCTGTTGGTGCCGACGGAACATCAATAGGCGTTTGTTCAACCAGTGTTGTGTCTGGTTCTAAAATTGGAAATTGGTTACCTGCCTCGCCGGCAGGCGGGTTGGTGTTTTCTTGGTCCCGCACCTTTTCTTGGAATTTGAGAAAAGGTGCGGGAACTGCAGCCGGTTCTGGAATTTTTTCTGGCGCGCTCAATTCCGTTCTATAAGTTAATGGTGAAAAAATTTGCGGCTGACTTGCTTCCTCGCCCAAAGCTTGTGGTTCAGGTAAGGCAATTTTAGCAACTGGCTCTTTTGACCAAAAAACAAAAGCTTGAGCAATGTGCGTGCTCTGCTCAATCACCCAAATTTTTACTGCCCGCCAAGTGCGCGCTGTCCAGTCCGCGACTTGATAAAAAACCCGAATAACTAAAAATTGATTATCCGCTCCTGTGTCGTCCGCGGCTCGCGCCAAAGCGGGCGAAAAACAGAGAAGCGACAAACCCAAAAACAAAGCCAAAAAACACAAAACCACTCCCCTCTTTTTGTGGGCACTGGATTGTGCGCCTGCTTCTCTGAACATAGATTCAGCCAAACTCTACTCTAGCAAAAAAGCGATACTAAATCAATACAAAAACATACGAAAGATACGAATAAAGTTCCCGTCATCCCGACCGACCTGCCGTACTCGGCGGGGAGTGGAGGGATCTCATCAGTAACCCACGAGATCCCTCGACTCCGCTTCGCTACGCTCGGGATGACGCGTCTGGTTCGTATGGGCGCATTCGTAGCGCGCCTTTCGTATGCTACATGCGCTCCGGCGCATCTATGCCCAATAAACCCAACCCATTCCGCAAAACAATCTGCACGGCTTTGATGAGCAGCAAACGCGCGTGCTTGGTTTCTTCGTCTGGGGCGCGCAGAACCTGGTGTTTGTGATAAAAAGTGTTAAACGCCTGGCTTAAGCTAACCAGATAATCGCAAATTAAGTTCGGGCTGTAAGAATTGGCCGCTTGGCTCGCAACTTTGGGATAAGATAAAATCTTGAGCAAAATATTTTTATCTTCTGGCGAGGCCAATTTCGAAAAATCAATTTTCTTCGGCGGCAAAGGAGTTTCTTCTTTTAAAATACTAGCAATGCGGGCATGGGCATATTGGACATAAGGCCCGGTTGAACCCTCAAAAGCAATGGCCTCTTTTGGATTAAAATGAATCGCCTGTGTGGGCGTTACCCGCAGCAGAAAAAACTTCAGAGCTCCCAAGCCAATAGCCTTGGAGCGTTCATGGGCTTCAATGTTCGGCAGTTCCGGAAAGCGCTTTTTTACTTCCGCGAGAGCCAAATTCTTTACTTCCGCGATGACATCGTCCGCGTCCACCACCTTGCCTTCGCGCGACTTCATCTTGCCTTCAGGTAAAAACACCAAGCCGTAAGAAAGGTGGTGTAGTTTTTCGGCCCACTTATATCCCAGGCGCTTGAGTATGGCGAATAAAACCCTGAAATGATATTCCTGCTCATGGCCGACAACGTAAATCGCGCGGCTGAATTTCCACTCTTTCTGGCGAGATACGGCCAAACCCAAATCTTGGGTAATGTACACCGAAGTGCCGTCGCTCCTTTGCAGAACTTTTTTGTCCAAGCCAATATCAGTTAAGTCAACCCAGATTGAATTGTCAGCTTCTTTGTAAAAAACGCCTTTTTTCAAGCCAGCGCTAATAATCTTCTTGCCCAGCAAATAAGTGGCGTTTTCGTAATAATCTTTGTCAAATTTACTGCCCAGTGATTTATAAGTTTCCTTAAAGCCGTCATAAACCCAGCAGTTCATGGTCTGCCATAAAGCCTTGATGTCTTTATCCCCGGCTTCCCACTTACACAATGCTTCTTTGGCGTCATCTATCATTGTCTCTTCATTGAATAAAACGTAAAACCGGCCCACAAAATGGTCGCCTTTTTCACCGGTTGACTCTGGAGTTTCGTTATTGCCAAGCTTTTGATAAGCCACCAATGATTTCATGATGTGGATGCCGCGGTCATTGATAATTTGGGTTTTGACCACCTCGGCGCCTCGCGCTTCCAAAAGACGCGCCAAAGCCATGCCTAAAACATTGTTGCGGATATGGCCCAGATGCAGCGGCTTGTTGGTGTTGGGTGAGGAATATTCCAAAAGTATTTTCTCTTTTTTTGATTTGGCGACGCCAAAATGTTTGTCTTTATCAATAACTTCTGACAAGACCTCCTGGCCAAGACGACCGGCCTCAATAGTGATATTCAAATAACCAGCCACAGCTTCGGTTTTGACAATGGATTTGCTGATGAGATTGGCCGCCAATCGGCTGGCTATTTCTTGGGGTGATAATTTTAAATTCTTCGCGAACGGGTGGCAGGCCAAAGCAAAATCGCCGAATTGCGGCTCGGGATTAACCAGCTCAAGGCTTTCCGGCTGATAAGAAAAAGCTTTCTTAAAAGCCGAATTAATGGCTTCTTTCACATCAAGAGTAAGCATAGTTAGCTCAAGATTATCATAAAAATGCCAAAAAAGCGAGAAGATGTGATATAATAAATGTCAAAGTTCAAAATCCAAATGCCAAATCAAATTCAAAACACAAAATCCAAAAAATACTTTGTCATTAAACCATTTGACATTCATTTGTCATTTGTCATTTGGATTTTGGCATTTCTTTTTGTCTGGCCTGCCTCCGCCCAAACCGACCTCTCCTCCGGCTATACCCTGCGCTCCCCGGGCAATGATTTGGAAATTTCAGTGGCTCCCAACGCCATCAACCGCTCTTTATACGTGGATTTGCAAGAAGCCTCTTCTTGGCCCGCCATACCAGTAGACAAAGTTCTAATCTCTAAAGTCTATTACTACGCCTTTTTGCCGGCCGCCGAGAACCGTCTTGACTCTCCCCTGGCTTTAACCGCCTCATACCCTCAAGATGAAGAGCGTTTCAAGGAAATTTTTGTTTTTGATGAACCCACCGGCACCTGGCGCCATTTAACTGGTGGCATTGACACAACCATAAATAAACTTAGCGCCCAGACAGCAAGAGCCTCGAGTTTTGTGGCAATGATGGCTGACAAGCTTGACCGCGGCGAGTATCTTAAACAAGACATCAACTCTCCCTCCATTCTGGTGGCTGACGCGGGCAGCGGCGCCATACTCCTGGAGCGGGGCAGTAACATCAAACGCCCGATTGCCAGCTTAACCAAACTCATGACCGTGGCCGTGTTTTTGGATAACAATCCGGGCTGGAGCAAAAAGATTGCCATGCAAAAGTCGGATGACACCATCCCGGCCAAAATTTACGTGAAAGTTGGCGATAAAATTTCCACCCGCGACCTGTTTTTCGCTACCTTGGCGCCTTCAGCCAACAACGCGGCCAAGGCCTTGGCCCGCTCCACCGGACTGGCCAGCCGAACCTTTGTGGCGGAAATGAACAAAAAAGCCAAAGCCTTGGGCATGGTTAACACGCGTTTTGTAGAGCCAACCGGCCTCTCGGCTGGCAATGTTTCCACGGCCGAAGATTATCTAAAACTTGCCCAAGATCTGCTTAAAAACAATTTAGTCCGCCAAGCCACGACTATTAAAAAATACCAACTCACCCTGACTCGCGGCAAAAAAACCATCAAGCTCGCGTTAACCAACAGCAATAAAATACTGGATAGCCCCTTTACTATCACTGGCTCAAAGACCGGCTACACCACTGAAGCCGGGCGCTGTTTGATGATTCGGGCCAAAAACAAAGATAACCGCGAAGTGATTGTCATCACTTTGGGCGCGACCGCGCCCGGAAAACAGTGGACAGATATGAACGCGCTTTTGGCCGCGGCCTTGACTGATAGTGCTGGCTATAAATTAGCAAATGAATGAAATCATTTATGTCATCCCGAACATTACTGTCATCTCGAGGCCTTAAATGAACTTAATAAATCACCAAGAGCTTTGATAGCCAATGGACTTGCAAATATCCAACCTGTTTGGCAGGCCGAGGAGATCCCATGTTAATCGCAATTAACACGGGATCCTCTCGGCGTGCCTCATCCATCGCGGTTAATAATGTTGCTATGTTTCCCGCGTTCATTGCTTGTGGCGTATCCTTTGACGCCTCGGGATGACATTTATTTAAAATTTCTTTTACTCAATGATGCCTAATTACTTCAAAATTACACTGTTCTCCTTGTTTTTTATTCCTCTATCCGCCCTCGCGGCCGAACCAACCTATAACTTCCCCATTACCGTCAACTCCCCAGACGGCTCAAGCGAGCAAATCACGTTTCCTTTGCCTTTTGACGCCATCGCCTCAATCGCGGCTCTGGACCTGGGCGATGACGGCACCAGTGAATTGCTTTTCGGAGCGCCCATGGGATCTTCGCCCCAAGCGCGCCTCTTGCGCCAAGACGGCTCAACTATTTTAAGCTGGTTTCCTTATAACCCCAAATTCCGCGGCGGGGTGGCGGCCGTGGCAGCTGATTTGAATGGCGACAAAAAACTGGAAATTGTCACGTCTCCGCTTGGAGCCGGCGGGCCGCACCTTAAAATTTTTGACACTTTCGGCAAATTATTGAGCCCAGGATTTTTCGCTCCTAAAGACGTGGCAACCATCGCCAGTTTGGAACGCGTTGACATTGAAGGCGATGGCCGCGACGAGCTGGCGCTCGTAGCCACCAATAAAAAAGGGGTGTTAACGCGCTACTTGTTGACTGGCCAGGGCGCGCTTATTGAAAGCGCGGAAGAAAAATCAATTGCGCCTAAAACCATTGCTCTAAAATTAAGCTGGCAGGGCCAGCAATTTGAGCTGGTCTGGTCGGTCCAGGCCAAGATTGTTGACCGCCCGGGCAAAGTTATTCTGGTGGACTTGTCTGACCAGAAGCTTTCATATTATCAAGATGGCTTTAGTCTGGCCTCATACCCGGTTTCCACTGGCCGCTGGGGCTTCCCCACCCCGATTGGCGAGTTTGCGGTGCAGAATAAGATACCTCGAGCTTATTCCAAAGCCTATGGCTTATACATGCCTTATTGGATGGCTTTTTACCGCGGCCAATACGGCATCCACGAATTGCCTGAATGGCCTAGCGGCTACAAAGAAGGCGAGAACCATTTGGGCACTCCGGTTTCCCATGGCTGCATTAGATTAGGCGTGGGACCAGCCAAGGAAGTGTATAATTGGGCCGAAGTGGGAACGACGGTGATTGTTCAAAAATAGATACTTGCGATATAATATAAGCGACCCGAATAATCCGAATGCCAGCCAGAGGCTGGCCGCCCTTTGGGCGGCATCCGAATGACCCGAATTTTTTACCTGTCATCCCGACCGACACAATAAACGCGGTTTAATGCGTTATTTGTCTCAAACCTCGGCGCTAAATTAAAATCACAGAGCGAAATGGAGGGAGAGGATCCCCTGGCAATCGCGATTAACACGGGATCCTCTCTCCTCCTTGGGCGGATCGGGATGACAAAATAAAAATTTGTATATTCGCGGGTATGGACATCAAAAACAAAACCCAACTGGACAAACTTTTTAAAATCGCGGTTGAAAGCAAGGCCTCGGATTTGCATTTGATCGTCGGCAAACCGCCGATTATTCGCATAGACGGCGAACTTAAAGAAATCCCGAACGAGCCTGTTCTCACCTCCGAGTCTGCCCAGGAGCTTATTTTTACCATTCTCCCGGAACAGCAAAAGCAGAAATTCATTCAAGAACGGGAGCTGGACATGTCTTACGAAATTTCCAACTTCTCGCGGTTCCGCGTCAACATGCACTGGGAAAAAGGCAATGTGGGCCTGGTGGCCCGCATTGTGGCCAGCCGCATCCCCACCATGGAAGAAATTCTCATGCCCCAAGTGGCTTATCAGATGATGCGCCTCACTGATGGCTTGGTTCTGGTTACCGGTCCGACCGGCAGCGGCAAATCCACCCCCCTGGCCGCCATGCTCAATTTAGTCAACTCCGAGCGCAACTGCCACATTGTTACTTTGGAAGACCCGATTGAATTCATCTACTCCCCAATCAAAAGCATCATCAAACAACGCGAGCTAGGCAGCGACATGCTTTCTTTTGCCGCTGGCTTAAAACACACCCTGCGCCAGGACCCGAACGTGATTATGGTGGGCGAGATGCGCGACCTGGAAACCATTGCCGCTACTATGACTTTGGCTGAAACTGGCCACTTGGTCTTGGCTACTTTGCACACCATCAACGCGGCCCAAACCGTGGATAGGATTATTGACGCTTTCCCGCCTTACCAGCAGGACCAGATTCGGGTCCAGCTTTCCATGTCCTTGCGCGGGATTATTTCCCAGCGGCTGCTGGTCAAGCAAGGCGGGGGCCGCATCGCGGCTCGCGAGGTTCTAATCAATAATCCGGCAATTTCCAACCTGATCCGCGAAAATAAAATCGCCCAGATTAAAACCGTCATTCAAACCGCGGCTGACGTGGGCATGAATACCATGGACCAGGATTTAAAGCGCTTGTTCCGCCAAGGAGCCATTTCCAAAGAAACAGCCGTGGCCAACATGCTCGATCCGCGCTCCCTAAACACTTAATCCCCGTCATCCTGAACGAAACAGAGTTGAAGTCGGCCAGAGGCCGACCGAACCATCCTTTGGAGGGAGCCTCTGGCTGGGATCTCATCGATAACCCATGGGATTCTTCGCGGAGTTTACCCCGAGTATGCCCGAGGGGCTCAGAATGACGAATAACTATGCTCTCTTGCGGCGATTTAAAAAAATACAGCGTCTTCTCCGAGCTTTCTGAAGATGAATG
>MHKO01000058.1:17869-22054 GCA_001818435.1 Candidatus Komeilibacteria bacterium RIFCSPLOWO2_02_FULL_48_11 | reverse complement strand
GCCGCTTAATTAACGACCCGGCTAAAAACAAAAACCTCAACACTCTGGCCAAAGAAGTTATCGCCATCACTTTGCAAGCCATACCTTGCCACCAAGCGTTTTTGGGAGTTTATCTAAAACACAATCCCGACCATTTGCGTATTTTGGCCTTGCAAAGTTTAAGTCCCAAAGAACTGCCCGCTGAACTGCCAACTGACACCGATCCGTATCTTAATGAGCTTCACCGGCATGACAATGAAATTTTAATTCACTCCGAGAGTTATAGCCAAGGCCAAAAAGTTTTTTACGCCAAAAAAAATCTTCTGGGCCGAGCCATTAAAATAGAAGACAACAACGTCGGAGTGATTGTTTTGGCCGACAAAGAGAGCGGCGAATTCACCATTCAAAACAGTTTAGTGCTCCAGATTATAGCCGGCCAGATATCATTTGCCTTGGAAGAATCTTACGAGCAAGAAAAAAAGCGCGCCGGAGAGGAACTGGAGCGGGAATATATCGGACTTTAAATTCCTTGGTCTAATGTTTGTAAATTTCGATAGCAAACATTGAACTTTCTTCTGTTAAAACAGAGTACGGAGTAAGACAATATTACGCCATCTTTCGGGCGTTCGGCATTCAAAAATATCTCTATATCAAATACGCAAGACGGATAATCTTTCTTATTGCGTGTTACTAATACTCCGATATTTTCGTGAAACATCATTCTCCCCGCCAACATTAAATCAATAAAACTTGGCTTACAGTTCGGCTGTTTTTCGTGCGTATATATTTTTGACAGCAATAAAGCGTTGCTTTGTAGTCTGACGAATATGTCATTATGACTGATAGCCGGCGTAAATATGGCCTTGCTGATAAAATCTTCTTTCAATTTTCTTTGCTCCGGAAGATAGGTGTCGCGCAAGAACTCAAATTTAATCAGTGGATCAATAGTCAAAAAACCCCGCGAGAAAAACTCGAGGGTTTTTTTAAATAATTCCTCATCGCTGAAAATTTCGCTCAAAAAATCGTTATCAAAAAATACATACTTGCCGGCAAACTTAGAAGAAGCCCGCTCATCAACAAATAATCTCATAGCTATCCGGACTCATACGTTTTCTCGATAAGCTCTCGATTCTGCCGGATAATGTCAAGCATCTCCTTAACAACGGATTTAGGATAAGGAGTTTTATTTTTTTTCTCAATAACAACCACTGCCCTGTTTTTATCAAAAAAAGGCTGGGGGTTCCCAAAATCAATGTCTATTGTTTTTTCCGGTTGCGGCTGGTTCATATTTGCTCCTCAATTCTATTGTAAATCAAAAAAAATATTTAAGCCAAAAAGTTGTCCACACAAAGCCAAATCATAATAGTTTAGTAATAATTTCTAACCGAATATTAATACTAAAATAATTAATACCACTGGGATACCCCACCACGTGATATAGGTATTTACCACTTGCTTTGTATTAAATTTTACTGGCACTATTTGATATTTAGGAAATCCTATAGTAAAAAATTTTTGCTTCTCTTTAATTACCCTATAAGAACCTAATGGAATTATTGGGAAAAAAATTATAATAAACCATTTTGTTACAACATAAGAACCATCTGCCTGGTTGACATCTCTTCTGCCATAAATCGTAGTTCCAAACCCATTAAATGAAAACATAATATTTTTTGGTGCGCCGTGCAGGATTTGAACCTGCGACCGTCTACTTAAGAGGTAGCTGCTCTACCAACTGAGCTAACGGCGCGCATTATTCTAAATTTAAGGGACGGGGATTATTTAATAAATGTTGCCATTTCTTCTGCGTTATATCCAGCTTTGGCTTAAACTCGCTCATGACCGCCTTGATCCAACCAAATACCCGATAATTCATGTCCGTGCCGCGCGGAACTTCTATCCGAATCGTACCATAATAAAGATTATTTTTCTTGTAATTTTTACTCAAAGGTTTAATGTAGCTTTTACCGAAACTGGCCGCCGGAATGCCAGTCAAGGCCGACCAAAACCGCTTTATCTCTCTTTCGTTTTGTTGGGGGTATATGTTCAGCCTAGCTTTGAGATTTATACCATCAATGCCAAAAACTCGCTTTAGCCACTTCGCCATGAATAATATCAGATAAGGATCGGAGTTAGTTATTTCAAATCGCTTACCCTTACTACCTTCGGCCCAATAGAGAGCGGCTCCAAATAAACGAAGAGCAGTTGGCGACAGAGGAATCTTTATCTCTTCTTCTGCTGATTTGATGATTTTATCAACTTCGCGGGACCGTCTGGCTTTTTGGCTTTGCGCTCCCAAAGATAAAGATTTAATCTGTTTCGTATATAGTCTTTGCCGATGCTCCAATTTAAGAGAAACGCCCTTTAGCCAAAGGCTTAATGTGCTCTTGGCTACTGGTATTTGTTTTTTAATCTCATTGTAGCTAAGGCCTTTCTTCCGCAATCGAATAGCCTTTGATTTTAGTTCATCTCCATACTTTTTCATACAACCAATCATACCACACAAGAACACTGGACTCAAATGCCCTCGCCCCGATTCGAACGGGGAATAACAGGTCCGAAGCCTGTCGTGATATCCGTTTCACCACGAGGGCGAGATCTATAGCGGGAGGAAGTTAGCGTCCCTAGAATAGCAAAACTATTGCATAAAATCAACTAAAAAACAGCCCCGGTAATACCGAGGCCGCGTCTTGATATTGCCAAAACATTATGACTGGGCTTTCAATGCGTCTTTCAACGTCTTGCCAGCTTTAAATTTAGGCACCATGACGGCCGGCACCTGAATGCGCTCGCTTGGCTTTTGGGGATTGACGCCAACTCGGGCCTCGCGCCTGCGGGCCAAAAAAGCGCCAAAGCCGGTGAGTACCGCCTCGCCGCCCTCTTTCATCACTTGAATAACCACGTCTTCAAAAGCATTGAGCACGTCCTCAACTTCCTTTTTATTGACGTTGGCGCGGCTGGCTATCCGCTCCACCATCTGGTCTTTATTGACTTTGTTGGCTTTGGGCATAGGTAAAGTATAGCAAAAGGCAAAGAGTAGTTTCAAGTCTTGTTAATGTCATCCCGAGGCGTCAAAGGATACGCCACAAGCAATGAACGCGGGAAACATAGCAACATTATTCACCGCGATGGATGGGTCACGCCGAGAGGATCCCCTGGTTTGTGCAAGTAATAAGGAGATCTCCTCACCCTGCATCGTTCCTCGCGTTTTAAAACATTTATTGCCAATAGACGCTCATTTTAAAAATTTTATTTAGGTTAGGGTTCGAGATGACATTTTAAATAACTACCGCCGCGTCCAACCTCTGAATCGCTGTTGCCCGCCCGGCAGCATTTTCCACTTCTATCATCACGGCATTGACCTGCGCCTCCCCGGTTTCCGGAATCTCGTGCTGGCGCGGCAACTGGTCCAGAAAAGTGGCGATAATTCCCTCTGGCTCATCGCCAATAACCGAATCAACGGCGCCAGTCATGCCAATGTCGGTAATGTAAGCCGTGTGATTGGATAAAATTCTGGCGTCAATCGTGCCCACGTGAGTATGCGTTCCCAATACGGCGCTCACCCGGCCGGCGGCATAAAAGCCCAAAGCCGTATTTTCCGAAGTAGCCTCAGTCTGCACATCAACCAGAATTACTTTTACTGAATTTGGCAGCTCTTTTAATATGGCGTCAAGAGCCTGAAATGGCGAACTGCAAGTTTTATGCATGAATACCTGGCCCAGTAAATTTATTATGGCCACCTGCGTGGCGCCCACCTCTATGACTTTCCAGCCGCTCCCCGGCACGTTGCCCGGCCAGTTGGCCGGGCGAATCAGTGGCCATGATTTATCGCTGAACAAATCCAGGCCTTCGGACTTATCGGCCCAATGATTGCCAGTGGTAAAAAAATCAACTCCAGCGGATCGCACTTCTTCCAAAGTGCTGCGCGTCAAACCCACGCCATGAGCGATGTTTTCCACGTTAGCCACCACTAAATCCGGCTGGTGCTCTGCCTTCCATTTGGGTAAAACAACGGCCAGCGCCCGCCGCCCGATTTTGCCGACAATATCGCCGATAAATATAATTCTCATAGCCAGGCGAGTATAGCAGATGAATTTAGTTTTTACAAATAATTGGAAGACAGCGCCATGGCTTTCGCGCGACTCCTGTTTCCAACATTGACGCTCAAGCCCAATAAGAATACAATTCGCTTGAGCTTAGCGGCGG
>MHKO01000058.1:17688-17808 GCA_001818435.1 Candidatus Komeilibacteria bacterium RIFCSPLOWO2_02_FULL_48_11 | reverse complement strand
ATGGTAATACCACAGCTTTCCAAGCTGTTGCCGGGGGTTCGATTCCCCCTACCCGCTCCAAGATAAAACCTTTTCCTTTTTTCTGGAAATTTTCGTGGGCGGCGCAAAGCGCCGCCCATT
>MHKO01000058.1:15572-17664 GCA_001818435.1 Candidatus Komeilibacteria bacterium RIFCSPLOWO2_02_FULL_48_11 | reverse complement strand
AAAGCGCCGCCCATTGCGTTTTGAGAGGAGAATTCGTTCCTGCCCGCCCCGCCATTCGGCGGGGCGGGCGATTGTTTTTCTCACGAATTTTTGATAAAATAAGTTCGAGCGTAGTTGTAAATATACTCCATGATTTCATTGATTTTAATCAGCTTTTGTGATACGCTTACTATACTATGCAAACTCCAGTACTAACATCTCCCACACTGCGGGTGCCAAAAGAAATGCACGAAAAAGGATTCGTTGTTTTAGGTTTGGATGAGTATGAGTCATTGAAAAAATCCGCTGTTCCGACCTATTACTTAACCGGCAAAGCAGCTGAAAGGCTAGATTGCGAAGTTGAACAGGCTTTACAGGAGGATAGGGAAGGAAAAACCATAGAGGCTTCTTCAATACGCGAAGCAATGTCAATCTATGATGCCGAATAAAGTAACAAGGATTAAATATAGCCCCCAATTCTTGCGCTCGGTTAAAAAGCTGCCACATCACATTCAGACAAAATTAGAAGTAAGGGAGTTTATTTTTAAAGATGATGCTTTTGATGCGCGGCTTGATACCCATAAATTACATGGTAAGGATCGTGATGCCTGGGCATATTCAATAGACCACAGTTACCGAGTTAAATTTTTATTCAGTGATGATGGAAGTGTTCTATATATAAAAGCAGGTACGCATGATGAAGCTTATTGAGCGTATCTGTTGCGCGCAAATACCGCCCAGTGGTGGTGTTTTGGGATGCAAATTAAGTCGGGCCAGCCTGCCACTTCCAGAAGCTCGCCAAATTGTCTATAATGACTTTATATGTCAAACCGAGCCATTGGCATCCGCCACTATTTGCTTCAGGAAATCAATCCCGTCATCCGCTTTCTTATCATTTCCGATGTTTTAATCATTGGCGCGGCCGGCATGCTGGGCCCGATTTTCGCTTTCTTCATCAGGGATTTTATCCAAGGCGGCAACGAAGAAGTGGCCGGCATCGCGGCCGCTATTTTTCTTATCACTAAAAGCATTTTTCAGATTCCCATTGCCGCTATCATTGATAAAATCCGCGGTGAAAAAGACGATTTCAGCATCATGGTTCCTTTCTCAATTTTAATGTCCTTAACGCCATTGCTCTATCTTATCATCAGCCAACCCTGGCACCTCTACTTGGTCCAGCTCCTTCTCGGCTTATTCACGGCCATGACTTTTCCATCATACATGGCCATCTTCACCCGGCACATTGACAAAACAAAAGAAGGAATTGAATGGGGCGTCTATTTCACCTTAAGCGACCTGCTGGCCGCCGGTTTGGCGGTGATTGGCGGCTACATGGCTCATACAATTGGTTTTAGAGCGTTAATAGTGAGCGTGGCCAGCATTTCAACCCTGGGGTCATTGATGCTGATATTCATCAGGCCGTACATTAGACTGCGGCCTGGGTCATAAACAAATACGCTCCACAATCAGGGGAGCGTATTTTATAAGTTTCGTTTAGGCTACGAACTGTTATTAAAATTGGTTGCACTTTGTAAAGCCATAGCATAAGCGTTTTTTACTTATTAAAGCGCCTGGAAGGTCAACAAAAACCCATGACGTCTTTGCCAACCCTAGCGGGCGCTGCTTTTGTTTTTAAAGGACATAAAATGACACCTCTTGGCCAAAGAAGTGTCTGTTACCCGCCAGAGGCGGGCAGGGGAAACTCAACTAATATAAGTATAGCATACCTCTCGACTAAAGTCAAGAAATGGCCTAAAATAGCGCTATGTCATTAGCATTGAAGATAGCGAAAAATACTGCCTACTTGACTTTAGGCAAGATAGCTGGCACGGTCATCGGCTTAATAACCATTGCCTTGGTGTTGCGTTATCTTTCTCCTGATGATTATGGCCGCTATACCACCATCATTGCTTTTATAATGCTTCTGGGCACTGTCACTGATTTTGGCCTTAACCTGACCACCACCCAAGATATTTCTCTGCCCGGAACAGACGTGGGCCGGACCATGGCCAATGTTTTCACTTTCCGGCTCGCGGCCAATGTTGCGCTGGCAGTTTTACTGCCGCCTATCTTATTGCTTTTTCCGTATGAAGCAAAAGTTGAGCAAGGAATT
>MHKO01000058.1:15020-15545 GCA_001818435.1 Candidatus Komeilibacteria bacterium RIFCSPLOWO2_02_FULL_48_11 | reverse complement strand
CGTGGCAACATCTGAGCTCTCTGGCAAGATTATCATGCTGGGGCTGACTCTCTTGGCCATCTGGCAAAAATGGTCTTTACTTGCGATTATCATTACTGTGGTTTTAAGCGGCATCGGACAATTGATAATGCTCATCTTTTTTACCAGCCGCCGCCTTAAACTGTACTTGGCTTTTGACTGGCCGGTCTGGGGCCGCATCATCAAAAAAACCTGGCCCATTGCTCTTTCCGTGGTGCTGACCACTATCTATTTTAAAGGCGACACGATTATCCTTTCTTTAACCCGGCCTTATGCTGATGTGGCGGTCTATGGCGCGGCTTATAAAATTCTGGAAGTTCTGATTGCCTTACCCATTCTTTTCATGAGCTTGGTTCTGCCGCATCTGACTTCATCTTGGGCTGAAAAAAACAGGGAGCGCTGGCAAGCGATTTTTCAAAAATCTTGGGATGGATTGTGCCTGGTCACCTTGCCATTGATAGCCGGGGGCATAGTTTTGGCCAAGCCGATTATTAATTTGATTGCCGG
>MHKO01000058.1:0-15007 GCA_001818435.1 Candidatus Komeilibacteria bacterium RIFCSPLOWO2_02_FULL_48_11 | reverse complement strand
GCCTCGGTTCAGGTTTTGCAGATTTTAATGCTGGCCACTGGCATTATTTTCTTGGGCAGTATTTTCACCCATGCCATTGTGGCTTTAGGCGAGCAAAAAGCCATGATTAAATTTTATTTAATAACAGCAGTAGTTGCCGTGATTCTCTATGTTAAATTCATTCCCCTATACAGTTATTACGCCGCGGCGGCGATTACTATTCTGGCCGAACTGGCCATTGCTTTAAGCGCGGTCTATAAAGTGTCTAGCGCCTCTGGCCTCAAACTCTCCCACGTTATTTTTGGAAAAGCGCTCCTCGGAAGCATTGTAATGTCTCTGATTTTGATGTTGCTTGATAAGATTCCGGTTTTAATAGCCGTACCTTTGGGCGCAATGGTGTACTTGATTGCAATAATTATTTTAAAAGCCGTGCCCCTGGAATTTACAGCCAGTCTGCGTAACCGTTTTTAATATGCTCCGCACCCTCCAAATAGGAAAGTCATCAGACCCTTGGTCAAAAAAAATAGAGAACCACTGGCTAACCCCAATAAGCCGCCTGCCTCTGTGGCTCCCTGTTTTAACTTTAGGTTTGGTTTTGGTTTTTAAAAGATTAAACCACTACCAAATTCTTCTCCTGCCTAATTTCTGCGCTCAGGCCCTGCTCTCGCCTGTGGGCCGTATTTTGGGTTTTAAAGTTATCTGGCTTACTGATAATGGAAAAATCTCGCCGTCATTAGGAAAGATATTAAAAAAAATGGCGCGGCTGGCTCAGGCAATCATCGCGCCTAATCAAGCCCAAGAAGTATCTTATCTGCGCCTGGAAATAGTCAGCGCTAAAATTCATCTGCTTTACCCGCCGGTTGTTTCCCAAAGCCAGCCTGCCTATCTGGAGCCAAAAACCATGGTTCTGGCCGGCGATGCTTCTATTGAGGCCGAAGAAGGCTTGGGAACTTTACTGCGCGCCGCCAGTCTGGCTCGGGACATTTTGGGCAACATAAAATTAATCTTGGGCGGATCTTTAGCTGGCAAATCACACTTGGACTGGTCCACAAAACAATTAAATTTGAACGGCTGCGTTCAGCTGGCTCCCGGGGAAAGCGACCTCTGGTTGGAGGAAGCTCAAATATACGTTTTACCCGCGACTTCAGATAAGGCCGTGCCCTTTTCATTGGCCCAAGCCATGTTTTTGGGTAAAACCCTTATCGCTTCCGACAGGCCGAGCCACAAGGAATTCATAGAGCACGAAAAAACCGGACTCCTGGTTTCCTCGGGAGACGCCGAAGCCTTAAGCCAGGCCATTATTCGTTTAGCGCGCGACCCGGAATTATTGGCCCGGCTGAGCCAAGGCGGTTATAAATTCGCCCAAGAGCGGTTTAGTCGGCAGGTCTTTGAAGAAAAATTAAAAATGATTTTGAACCAATAAAATAACGGCTGGATAATTGATTTTTTACCCTTTTTTCATTACACTGCCCGTGTAGGGAGAGGTCGCATAGTGGTCTAGTGCGGCGGTCCCGAAAACCGCTAGGCCCGCAAGGGTCTCGTGGGTTCAAATCCCACCCTCTCCGCCAGTTGGGAAATGAAGTCATTGGCTCGCCCTCTGCGAGGGCTCGCCAGCCGATTTTAAGCGCAAAATTGAATTTTTTGTCTTTCAAAATAAAGTTCGAGCCGACATTTTTTAGAAATTGACGGATTTCCGTTTTGTCGCTTTGCGACAAAAGAATTTTGGCTTGGCTACTGGCTAAAATCATTTCTTTCATCGGTTCGAGCCAATTATTTCCTTTTTGTTCATACAACCTTAAGTATATCACTCAAAGTTGCACTTCTAAATTGATTTTACCTCACTGTTCAACAAGATTTTCTTCCCTTAAATACTTTTCATCGCACTTTTGCTTTTTCTTGGTGCAGCGATAATGGTTATGTCCTTTTTGTGTTTCCGCAGTAATAAGGCAACCGCAATTTCCACAACGCATTAAACCGGAAAAAGCAAATTTGTGCTTTCGTTTTCTCTTTTTCTTGCCTCGGTTATTCATTACTTGTTGGACAGAATCAAAAAGTTTCTTGGAAATAATTGGCTCGTGAGTTCCTTGGTAAAATTCGTTGTTAAACCTAAATACTCCGTAATAAAAATGATTTTTGAGGAATCGCTGGACACAAGAAACAGAAAGTGGCCTTTTTCTATAACTTGAAATTCCGCTGTCCGCCAAAAACTGATTTACTGCTTTTAGCGTATATTCGCCAGTGGCGTAAAATTCAAATGCTTTTCTGATAAATGGGGCTTTTTCTTTATCCAAATCTATCTCTTTTGTTCTGTGATTATTAAGATAGCCGAGGGGGCGCAAAGCCGGGCCAAATTCCTTTTCGCAGTTTTTGGCGGTGGCCTCGTTTGATGTTTTCCGAAAGGTTATCAATGTAGTATTTACTTTGTCCAAAAGCGATTGAAAGCATGAATTTCCCTTGTGGGGTGGTGTCAAACCAAAAAGTCGGGAATTTCAAATCTAAAAGTTTTCCTGTGTCCAGCAAATAAATAATTTTTCCGCCATCAATACTATTCCTTGCCAATCTGTCCGGATGCCAAGCCAAAATTCCGCCGGCTTCGCCAGCGCAAATCCGATCTAACATTTCACCGAAAATCTTTCGGCCAGGTTCTTTGGCGGTTTGCGCCTCGCACAGCGAGGCGACGATTTCAAGTTTTTCTTTGGCGGTACTCAAGATGATTAACAAATTCTTCTTGCGCTCATATATTTTGATCTGGGTTCTGAACAAAGAAGTGTGCATTTTCGGGTAGTTGTTCCGGATCGTCAAGCTTTTTGTGTAATCTCATTACACCTCTACCTAGTTGAACGTCAAGCTGTGGATACTTTCCTTTTATCATTTCTATACATTTTGCCGCAACATTATCCTCTCTTTTATCACTTGAGGAAGCCCAGTTATATTGAATAAACATAACTCCGTTTTCATTTAACAAGGCGTACCATTGTCTAACCGCATCATCCAAAAGATTCATGTCCATTCCTTTGAGCGCTCCTTGCATTCTAGATACTATTAGATCAACCTTAGTGGTATCTAGCATAGTTTTAACCTCATTAAGTGTTTCATTGGTGTCTGCACCTAAAATATTACCAGCAACCACGTAATGATTTAAAGATGAGTCTTCATTTTTTAAATTTTCTCCACGAATATCAACTAGACAAACCCCAATTGTTTTTTCAAAAAAACCGTTTGAGAATCCCCTAAAAAACTTTGAACCAGGACCGCCAAATTCTACTGCAGTTAGTTTACTTTTCTCTCTCTGGTCAGTTGTTTCTTCCCTGGATAAAGTATTTTCTATATACGATTTTAAACCCTCCTCCCAACCCTTGTGTTTATATTCTTCTGGTAGACATTCAGCAAAGAATCCTGCAAAGTGCCAAAATTCGGAATCGTAATCTCCCCATTGCCCTTCTTGAAATCTAACTTTTTCTTGTTTTTTTCTTTGTGATCTTGTGTCTAGAAAATTTCTTATTATTCCTCCGGCTTTTTTAGTCTCAGGTTTAATGTTTTTTACTTTCTCTGTTTCGGTTTTGGGAGTAGGAGGATCTTGCTCCTCGGGATTAAATTTTGGTCCGCCTTCAATTCCCATAAAGTTATTTTATTAACTCCTCAATATTAACATCAAGGGCCTTCGCAATTTTTGCTATTATTACAACCGAAGGCGTTTTGATAACCCCGCTTTCAATCTTGGTGAGTGTCGTATATTTCACGCCTGATTTTTGGGCAAAATCCTCTTGCGAAAGCCCTAATTTTGTCCGGCGTTTCTTGATGTTTCCGCCTATGTAATTTCCAGTTGCCATACTTGCAGTATCTTGATAGTATTAAAATGATTTGATATACTTTCATTATCATACTATCAAAAATAATGATTTCTTTCAATTCCGAAAAGAAAAGCCCGCTTCTGGCCAGCCCCGCAGTAGCGGGACAAAGATAAAAAATTCCAATTTGCGCTTAAAATCGGCTGGCGAGCCCTCGCAGAGGGCGAGCCAACGAAGACATTTCCCAACTGGCGGTGTGCGTTCGAAAAAATTCGAACAGATTTCGCCCAAAATTTGTAGGGCGGACGGCATTCCCCCCCCAAACCCTCCTTCCGCCCGCCAGCAGAAGCGACCCTTTTGGATTGAAAAACTGCCAAAGAACCTAAAAAAATATCGGCTCGAACTTCATTTTGAGCCAAAAACGGGCTTCCCACATTTTTAATTGGACTAAATACATTTTATTTGATAGTATTATATTGAAAGAATAACATATCACTTAAATACTATCAAGAAATTGAAAATATGGCAAATGAAATAAATATAGGAAACAACATAAAAAAGCACCGAACCAAGCTGGGTTTATCCCAAGAAGACTTTGCTCAAAAATCAGGTGTTAAATATACCACTCTTACAAAAATAGAGAGCAATGTGATAAAAAAACCTTCCGTGTTAGTTATGGATAAACTGGCCAAAGCACTTGGCGTAAATATTGAAGATTTAATAAAATAAAATTATGGAAAAACCATTTGAAAAACCAGTAGAAAATGTTACCCCCATTACTCCAGAAGCAGGCGAACTAAAACCTGATAATGAGTTTTTTGGAATAAAAGTTGAAGGCGATGAGGGGTTTTTGAAAAGAACACAAGAAGCCCTTAAAATGCTTGCTCAACTTCCAGAATTTTTACAAATAAAACCTCATATAGGATTAATTAGACGGGCTGAACGTTCTGGTATGCGCGCTTATGATAAAATTCCAACTTATGAAGTTGCAGACCCTACCTCTTCACATTCCGCAATTTGGTATGCCTCAACGATAGCTCATGACGGATTTCATTCTATACTGTATCACCAAGGGAAAGAACGATCAAAAGGCAGAGAACCAGACGCTGATTTATGGACTGGAACTCAAGCAGAAAAACAATGCTTAGAATTTCAACTAAAAGTATTAGAGCAATTAACGACCGAAAAATACTTATTAGATTACGCGAGAGAATATATGAAAGATCCGAAGTATCAGGGGGGTAATCGAAGCAGAGAAGATTATCAAAAAAGAAATTGGTAATTTAAATTTGCCGCCAAAGAAAAACTTGAAATCATCCAATCCGAAAGGGTCGCTTCCGCTGGCGGGCGGAAGGAGGGTTTGGGGGGGGAATGCCGTCCGCCCTACAAATTTTGGGCGAAATCTGTTCGAATTTTTTCGAACGCACACCGCCAATTTTCAGAATTCGGATATTGAAATTTTGTTTCAGTTATTGATGATTTGATCAAAAAATTACCGCCTAAAACCCTTGCTAAATAAGGGTTTTAGGCCTCTTTTTGCAATTTGCCTGTTTAGTAGCAATTTGCTATACTGGATTTATGAAGATATTTAATCGTGACCTGGAGCCGCGCATTTCATCAGTCCTTTTTAAGGATAAAATGGTGATTATTTTGGGCCCGCGCCAATCCGGAAAAACGACCTTGGCAAAAAAAATCATTAACAAGCATGGGCAGCGGGGCGCGTATTACGATTGTCAGTTGGCTGATATCCGCGCCTGCTTTATGCTGGGAAAACCCTCAGCGTTGCTCCCTCTGACTCAAGACAAAAAGATTGTCGTTTTTGACGAGGCTCAAACCATTCAAAATATTGGCACTATTTTAAAAGTTTTTCACGATACCTACCCGGGGGCGCAAATTATTGCCACCGGATCGTCGTCGTTTGATTTAGCGAATAAAATCAAGGAGCCGATGACCGGCCGGGCGTTTGAATTTATGCTCCTGCCGCTTTCTTTGCCTGAAATCGCTTCGGCGTATCCCGGCATGAGCGAATCAGATTTGTTGGCCGTCATGCGGTTTGGTTCCTATCCGGCGGTCGTGGCCGCCGAGACCGTGGATGAAAAATTATTCGCCATTAAAAACATTGCCACTAACTATTTGTATAAAGACGTTTTTGTTTTTGAGGATATCCGCAACCCGAAAGTGTTCGAGGATTTGTTAAAAATGCTGGCGCTGCAAATTGGGTCAACGGTGTCGGTAAATGAACTGGCCCAAGCGTTGGGCGTGACGCGGACAACGGTGAACCGCTATCTCAGATTATTGGAGCAATCGTTTATCGTCAAACGCGTCTATTCGTTTTCCAATAATCCGCGAAACGAAATTAAAAAAGGCTTCAAAGTTTTTTTTCTTGACGTGGGCGTCCGCAACGCCTTGGTTGACATCGTTTCCCCGATGGATGCTCGGACGGATAAAGGAGCCATTTTTGAAAACTTCTTTGTCGCCGAGCGAATGAAAAAGGGCGCCTTGGAAATTTTTCCGCCGGAAATTATGTTTTGGCGGACGCGCTCCGGAGTTGAGATTGACATGATAGAGAAAAACGGACGGGAGATTTTTGCCTATGAATGCAAATGGAAAGAAGCCGTCGCGGCGCCCCGGCCGTTCAAAACCGCCTATCCGCAGGCTCGCTTTGAATGTGTTACCGCCGAAAATATCCTGGCTCATTTTGCTAAAAAATAACATGCCAATTATCATCAGGGCCTCCGGCGTAGTAATGCGAAATAAAAAAATCCTGCTGGTGTCGGCTGGCAACCGGCCGTTTTACTGGACCCCGGACGGCAAACTGGAACCAAGCGAAACCGCTTTGGACGCCTTGCATCGGGAGTTTCAAGAAGAATTGGGAGTAAAAATAACCGCGGTCAAGCGCTATCTGGATTATCAATGTTCTGCTGAAGAAGAGGAGATCATCAACCCAGGCAAATTCATGCGCCTATGAAAAACATCAACCAAACCGATCTGACTAAAGCCGCTCCGCGCAGCCCTTATGTAAGAATCGGCGGATTCGCCATTCTGGGCCGCACCATTGATAAATGCCGAGCCGAGCTGGCCGGCTTAAACGGCGACTATAATTTTGATTGCCCGCTTGATAACGTGCTTTTCAATTTTAAGGGCATCAAAGGCTCTGATTTGAAAGACTGCATCGCCGCGGGCCATACTGACGAAGAAATTGGTACTTGGGTGAAAAGCCATGGCCGGCCAAAAACTGATGAGGAAATCAAAGCCTGGTCCGATGCTTTTAAAACTGACTGTGCCTATGCCTCCAACCCCGAGAAGAAGGAATGGTTTAACGAAAAATGCGCCCACTACGGCCTGGACCCGGCCAAGACCACTCTGTTTAATTATCTGGAGATAGACGATAAAGCCAGTTTTAAAACCACTGGAAGTTGCCCAATATGAAACAGCTAATGAGAAAACTTTTATCAATCATAATTCTGCTTTCAATCCTTGCTCCCCTGCCTTCCTGGGGAGCTTTAAGTTTTTCTGATGAGATAAAGAGTATCTACAACAGCTATTCCAATTATCTTGATACCCAATGGACCGGCTCAGGCTGGAATTATTCCGTACCCTCGCGCCACTACCAGGAAACAGACAAAAATTCCGCAAGCAATTTAAGAATGCAGGCCACTTTAGCCACTGCATACCGTTTTCGAACCGACGAGGAATCAGCGCGAAAAATCCGCGCCGCTATTGTTAGCGTGCTGGGCCCGGACAAGCCAATGGTTCACTCAATTAAAAATCAAGGTAAAACCGTTTCTACGCGCTCATTTCATGACATGATCGGCTTGTATCTGGCTCTCCGCGTTTTGGAAGAACGCGAGGATGTTTTTGGCTGGGCCGAGAAAGCGTTGCTAATCGGTAAAATCGAGCAAATTTTTCCTTGGGCCCTCGCTGGTCTCGACAATGAAAACCGGGCTCTGCTTTCAGCCGCTTATGGCCTGGCTATTTTACATCATCCTTTGACTAATTTTTCTCCGGCTCTCCAGAAGCGGTATGCCAAGCAAATTCGTGATAAAATAAAAGTGGGGCTTAAGGCTGTTGACAGCTCCGGAGTTTATCATGAAAGCGCTGGCAAACAATACTCTTTGCACTATCACCTGGTCTCGGCCCTGATGCTCTCTTATCTTGGACAAAATCTGCCGGACAAGAACTATGCTGCTCTGGCCAGAAAAATGCTCACTCGCACCCATGGCTGGTATAAACTGGGTAAATTGAATTGGCAGGGCTCTTTCCGGCCAACAGGCATTGGCTTGCAAACCGTGCTCTTGCGCGCTCTGGGAGAAAAATATCTTGGCAACAAAAACTGGCTCTCTTATTGGCAGGCCGAAAAGAAAAATCGCGGCTTTATAGACGCAGCCCATCCCCAGCGCCTGGTCTGGAAAGACGACGTGGACAACACTCTTAATGACGATTACTCTTTCATGAACATGGCTGAACTATTTATTCGTATCGCAGAGCCTCTATAGGACTCTTCTTGGCGGCCTGCCGGGCCGGGTACAAACCAAACGCCAAGCCAATGAAAGCCGAAACTCCCAAACCCAAAAGCACGGCTGTTAAAGGCACGGTAAAACCCCATGTCTGATTCAGGGCCTTGGTTAAAATAATGGAAGCCAGCAATGAAATGCCGGCCCCGAAAGTAACGCCTAAAACACCGCCCAGGCAGGTCAGTATTACTGACTCCAGCAAAAACTGGGTGAGGATATTGGCGTCAGTGGCGCCAATGGCTTTGCGCAACCCGATTTCGCGGGTCCGCTCGGTAACTGAAACCAGCATAATATTCATAATCCCGACGCCGCCGACTAAAAGCGAGATAGCGGCAATGGCGGCCAAAAACAAAGTTAAAACATTGGTAATAGTGCCAACCATTTCCATGGCATCGGCCTGGGTCTCCACAAAAAAATCATCCTTGTCAGGATCAGTAATGCCGTGGCTGGCCCGCAAAGTTGCTTCTATGTCAGACACGGTCTGATCAACATTGGTCTCTTTATCGGCCTCCACCACCAGGCGGTGAAAATATTTAATGCCAAAAATATATTGCTGGGCCGTGGTGTAAGGTATAATGGCCGCGTCATCAAAATTAATAAAAGAAGCCGAGCCCTTTTTGGGCAGCAGGCCGATAATTTTAAAACTCTTGCCTTTGATTTTTATCTTCTGCCCCAGAGCCTGGTTCTCGCCAAAAAGCTCTTCTTTCACCTTAGACCCGATAATCGCCGCGTCAGCAAAACCTTTTACTTCTTCATCGCTGAAAATGCGGCCCTCCCTGGGATAAATATCATAGATATCGGCAAACATGCTGGTCACGCCAAAAATGCTCGGCCGGTGAATGTTATTCTCGTAAGTAACCGAGTCGCTGCCAAAAAGAATCGGCATTATCCGGGCCAGATGCGGCACGTTTTCTTTTCTCTGCAAAGCGTCTAAATCCCTGGCTTTCAAAGAATCAGTGAAAGTGGAAGCAAAATCAGACGGACCGCTGGGATGGCGGCCGGGCGCGATAGTCAGCACCTTGGCGCCAATGCTCTGCACCTGGCCCAGGATTAGGTTCTGCGCGCCTTTGCCCAAAGACATCACGGTGATAATGGCGGTAATGCCAATGGTGATTCCCAGAATAGTCAAAATCGCCCGGGACTTATTGGTCTTTAGGCCGACGAGAGCTGTTTTGAGAAGATAATTCAAAGTCATAAATAAATATAATGTCATCCCGAGGCGTCAAAGAATGTGCCATAAGCAATGGATGCGGCAATCATGGTATTATGATTCACTATGATGGATGAGGCACGCCGAGAGGATCCCCTGGCTATTGCTCATAATAAGGGGATCCTCTCGCCCCGCAACACCCAATTTGTTGATTTCTGTTTAGTTGCTTGCCGCATCCGAGATTAATATCGTCCTCTGTTGGGGGCTCGGGATGACAAATGTTTATTTAACAAAATGTTCGGCCGCGCGCCGGCGCTCCATAACTTTCCTATCACTCTCAATCAGTCCGTCGCGCAAGGTTATAATGCGCTCCGCATATTCGGCTGTGTAAGTTTCGTGGGTGATAAGCACAACCGTGTGCCCCTCGTCATGCAGGCGCTGGATAACTTCCATGACCTGGCCGCCTGATTTTGAATCCAGATTGCCGGTGGGCTCATCCGCGAAAATAACATTGGGATTATTCACGATGGCCCGGGCAATAGCCACTCTTTGCTGTTCGCCTCCGGAAAGCTGGGACGGCTGGTGGTAAAGCCGATGCGACAAACCAACCGACTCTATGGCCTTAAGCGCCATCTCATCCCACTTCTCCGGCGGCACGGATGAATACACCAGCGGCAGTTTAACATTGTCCAAAACCGAAGTGCGGGCCAATAAATTAAAGGCTTGAAAAATAAAGCCCATTTTTTGGTTGCGGACATGGGCAATGTCGTCTTTGGAATAATCAAAAACCGTCTTGCCGTCAAAACGATATTCGCCGCCGGTATAATCATCCAAAAAACCCAGCACGTGGAGAAGAGTGGATTTGCCCGAACCGGATGGGCCCATAATGGCCACAAACTCATTGTCATTAATGTCAAAAGAAACGCCAGCAAGCGCCGAGGTGGCCACGCTGTCATTGCGATAGACTTTCTCTAAATTTTTAACTTCAATTAAGGGCATACAAAAAAATCCAAATGTCAAAATCTAAAGTTCAAATCAATGTCAAATGGCTAAATGTTGTCATCCCGAGCGTAGCGAAGCGGAGTCGAGGGATCCCTTATGCTTGGTTAATTCGCATACAAGGGATTTCAGCCAGAGGCTGACCAGCCTCTGGCTGGCCTCCACTCGAGCCTGCCCCGAGTATGCCCGAGGGGGTCGGAATGACAATTATTTTGTCATTAGGATTTTGACATTCATTTGGTATTTGCCTGCCCGCCTCTGGAGGGAACTTTGAGATTTGGAATTTTATTTCTTTTCTCCCACCACCACCCTATCCCCCTCACTGACTCCCTCAATAATCTCAACATTTCCATCCGAGCCGCGCAGACCGACTTTGACGACCACTTCCTCAATTTTCTGCTGGCGGCCTTCGCCGCGCAAAAGACGGATTATCTTTTTCCCGTCCTTATCAATAACAGCTCGCTGCGGCACCGCTAAAACGTCGGCGCGCTTTTGAGCCAAAATAGTAATATTGGCGGTCATACCCGATTTAATGCGTTCATCATCTTGTCCAAACTGAAGCTTGACTTTATAAGTGGAAACGCCCTCAATAATCGTTTCCGCCGGATCGATTGTTATCACGGAGGCCGAAAAAATAACATCATTGCCATAGGCGTCTAAAGTCGTTGTCGCCGGATTTCCAACTTGGATTTTGGAAACGTCAATCTCGGGAACATTGGCTTCAATCTCGTATTTGGCTTCGGAAATAATTGAAACCAAAACCACGCCCGGAGAAACAATCTCCCCTAATTTAGCTTCTTGCCTGGTAACGGTTCCGCTAAAAGGAGCTAGCAAGCTGTTTTCCGCCAACTGCGCTTGTAAAGATTCTACCGCTGCCTTGGCCTCGCGAACCCGGGCTTGCTGAGAGGCCAAATTAGCCTGAGCTTGTTTTAGAACAGCATTTTGAGCGGCTATTTCTTCGACTCCGGCTGGAGCGCGCTTTAAAGCCAGTTCGGCTTGGGCCGCTTCCAAAATATTTTTGGCGTCATTAACCTTGGCCTCGGCCGCGGTAATATTGTTTTGGCCAATAACACGCTGGGTGGCCAGCTTTTGATGATGGCTGTTTGCTGTTGCCAAAACAGTGTTCACATTACTCAAACCCAGGGTCACACTGGTCCGATAACTATCAACAGATGCAGCCGACAAATCAGAAGCGTCTTTAACAACTTCGTTAACCTTCTGTAAAAAATCCCTTATGACCAGCAGGTGCTTACTGCCGCTCTCCAAAGCGTCTTCCAAGGAAGATAAGCTTAAAGACTGGCTGACCAGTAAAGATTTTAGCTGCTCAAGTTCGGTATAAACCAAGCTCCGCTGCCACTCAACCTCGGTTTTTAATTGCGGATGAATGAGATTGAATGATAATTGGGGGCTCGTGGTTTCATTAATGAAAATAGCGTCTATCTGGCGATTGATGGCGTCATCAGCCTTAGTATAGGCGTCGCGCAAAACGTCTTTTATGCCTTCATAAACATTAACCAGGTCAATAGCCACTTTATTGGTTGTCTGGTCAACATTGGTGCGAGCGTCCTGTAGAGCGCGCTCGGCGTTAGACACTTTAATCTCGGCCAAAAATATTTCTTCGGGCCGGTTGCCGCGCTTTAACTCTTCCAGATTGGCTTCTTCGCGTATAACGGCTGCCTCATACTGCCTTAAACTGGCCTTAGTGCCCTCAACATTAGCCGCGGCCCGAGATACTTCAGCTGACAACTGACGCCTGTCAAGTATCAGTAAAACTTGGCCAGTTTTTACTTTATCACCCACAATGGCACCAACACTAGTCACGCGACCACTGCGCTCAAACGCTAAATCAACGCTCTCCGCTGGCTTCACCCGGCCGGTAACGCTTACTTCTTGAATTATGGTTTGGCGTTCAGCCATGACAAAATCATACTTGGTTTTATCGGGGAAAAACGATTGAATCAAGCCATAGCCAATAAACACGGCCGCCACCGCGCCACCACCAATTATTATTGACTTTCGCGATAATTTCATAAATAATTCCATTTCCAGCAAATCATCTTACTTTACACGAAAATCGACAAAACTGTCAATTTAATCTACAATAAAATAGCCAGAAGCGTTTTTTATCATCCAGCCTGAAATTAAGGCATATCCATACGAATTACGAATCAGTACGAATGTACAAATATACCTTTTCGTCATCCCGAGCTTGTCGAGGGATCTCAGCGTTTATCCACGGGATTTCGGCCAAAGGCTGACCAGCCTCTGGCTGGCCTCCACTCCCCGCCGAGTACGGCGAGTCGGTCGGAATGACGAAATTATTATTCGTTTATTCGTTCTCTATTCGTAATTCGTAGACTATATGAAACAACCCCCTATTCGCAAAGCCATCATTCCAGTGGCCGGGTTCGGCACCCGTTTTTTGCCGGCCACCAAAGCCCAGCCCAAAGAAATGCTGCCAGTGGTTGACAAGCCGATTATCCAGTACGTGGTTGAAGAAGCCGTGGCCTCCGGCATTACTGACATTATTTTAGTGACCGGCGCCAGCAAACGGGCGGTGGAAGATCATTTTGACTATAATTTTGAACTGCAAAATTGGCTCGCCAAGCAAGGCAAGCACGAAATGTTAAAAGAGATAAAGCACATTGCCGAGATGGCTAATTTTGTTTATGTCCGGCAAAAAGGCCCGTACGGCAACGGCACGCCGGTGCTTTCAGCCCGCGAAGTGATTGGGGATGAGCCGTTCGTGGTTTTATGGGGGGATGAGTTTATTTACGCCCACCCGCCGCGAACATTGCAATGCCTGAAAGTTTATGAAAAATATGGCGACTCGGTGATTTCCGGCATCCGGGTGGCCAAAAAAGACGTTTGCAAATACGGCATTGCCGAAGTGAAACACGTGGAAGACAATATTTACCAGATGGTGTCTTTGGTGGAAAAACCGGAAGTGAATAAAGCGCCGTCTAATTTAGCCACTCATGGCTGTTATGTCTTAACACCCGACATCTTCCCGGAACTGGAAAAACTCAAACCCGGCAAAGGCGGGGAAATCTGGCTGGTGGACGCCATTCGGGCGCTGATGCGCCAGCGGCCGGTCTACACTTGCGAGATAAAAAATGGCGTTTATTACGATACTGGCTCCAAAATCGGCTGGCTCCGAGCCAACATTGATTTTGCCCTGGCTGACAAATCCCTGCGCCCTGACTTCAAAAAATACCTGAAAAGTATTAAAATATAGGCAGAGCGGAATTACGGAAATAATAGTCGTCATCCCGAGCGAGGCGTACTCGCCGAGTCGAGGGATCTCATCGGTTACCCACGAGATTTCGGCCAAAGGCTGACCAGCCTCTGGCTGGCCTCCACTCCAGCCTGCCCCGAGTATGCCCGAGGGGGTCGGAATGACGATTGCACAAATTACCTGAATTCTTAAATTCCTAACTGCCTAACATTCATGTTTAAAACAAAAAATAAAATATTCAAGATAATTGCCATTATCGTACTCCTGCCGTTTCTCGGCCTGGGCTGCAAAGGTTCGGGTGAAATCAGCCGGGAGGAATTAAAATCAGTAACTTTAAACTACTGGCGCGTTTTTGACGAGCCTGATGATTTTACCGAGATTATAACTTCTTTCCGAGCGCAGTACCCTCATATCAATGTCACCGTCAAAAAAATCCGCATTGAAGAATACGAAAACAGCCTGTTGCGCGCTTTGGCCGAAAGCAACGGCCCGGACATCGTTTCAGTGCACAATACCTGGATGAGGCAGTATCAAGACACCTTAAGCCCCCTGCCCCCAACCATCACCCTGCCGGTTACGGAAGTTGATGGCCGCACCACCCGCACCGTTCTGCGCACCCTGACGACTTTAACCTTGCGGGAACTGCGCAACAATTTCGTGGACGTGGTGGTGGATGACGCGGTCATGGACGGAAAAATCTACGGCCTGCCCTTGGCTTTGGACACCCTGGTTCTTTACTACAACCGGACGCTTCTAAACCAAGCCAATGTCCCCACTCCGCCCTCAACCTGGAGCGATTTCAAAGAAGCGGTCAAGGCCCTAACCTTGCAAGATAGGAACGGCGAAATTGTGCAAGCCGGAGTGGCTCTGGGCACTGGCCGCAACATTAACCGCGCCCCGGACATTTTGTCCGTGCTCATGATGCAGAATGGCACGGAAATGGCTTCTACTGACGGCCGGGCTGTTTTTAACTTGGTGCCGCAAAGCTTTAAAGACCGGTCAATCATTCCGGGCCGGGACGCCCTGACTTTCTACACTGATTTCGCTTCACCGGCCAAGGAAGTCTACACTTGGAACGAAAAAATGCCGGAATCGCTTAATGCCTTTACTTCTCAAAAAAGCGCTTTCCTTTTTGGCTATGCCTATCACCTGCCGTTCATCCGCTCGCTCGCCCCGGGCCTGGATTTAGGCATCACTAAACTGCCGCAAATCAGCGCCGGCTCAAAGCCGGTCAACTTCGCCAATTATTGGCTTGAGTCCGTAACCAAGCAATCCAAATATCAAAATGAGGCCTGGGCGTTCGTGGATTTCGCCGCCTCGGCTGGCAATGCTAAATCTT
>MHKO01000057.1:10820-11276 GCA_001818435.1 Candidatus Komeilibacteria bacterium RIFCSPLOWO2_02_FULL_48_11 | reverse complement strand
CTAGTTGTTGTTGTTTCCAAAACTTCCATTGCCGGCAGTGGAGCGATTGATGTTTCGGGTGCGCTCGCCGGAGCTACAGCCGCGGCCCGTGGTGGCGGTGGTGGTTATTCTGGTGAGCCCGGGGGGAATGCGGGGTTGGGTGGGAGCGGTGGAGGGGGAGGTGCACATCCCGATGACGTTCGGGTCGGTGGCGCTGGTGGTGCGGGAATAATTGCAGGCAAGGCCGGAGGCACTTCTGCGGCTGGAAACACTGGAGAGGGAGGTGGGGGAGGCAGTTTGGATAATGCGGGTGGTGATGGTACGGGTACTGTGGGCGGTGCGGGAGGTGCGGGAAATGGGATACTATCTTATTATGCGCCGAAGTCTACTATTCTGGGGTACTCTGGAGCAGTAAGAGCTACAGTAGCACAGTCGGCCAATGGAGATAACGCTGAGGAAACTGGAGGAACTGGAGGT
>MHKO01000057.1:0-10767 GCA_001818435.1 Candidatus Komeilibacteria bacterium RIFCSPLOWO2_02_FULL_48_11 | reverse complement strand
AGGGGCAGCAGCGGCTTTGGGCGGATCTGGAGGTGGAGGGGATGGGTGTAATGGTTATAATTATACTACTGGGGGTAGTGGCGGTAGTGCATCGCCGGATCTGTATGTACTATCGTCCTTTAGTCTATATGCTGGACTGCCTGGCGGTATGGGAGGAGGAGGAGGAGGAGGCAGTCATGGGACACCGGGAACTGGCGGAACTGGGGCCGCTGGGATCACTGCGTTTGTTGCGTCGATGGGGAACGGAGTCGGTGGTACTGGAGCTTCCGGTTCAAATGGAGCATGGATTGGCGGTGCTGGCGGCGCGGGCGGTAATGGCGGCGGGGCGGCTGGGATGGTGGTGCTGATTGCGCCCTCGATTACCTATTCCGGAACTGTCACCGGCAGGCTGGTGAAGATTGATGGCGCGGATGCGCTGGACTTTATACGCGGGTATTTTGTGGATTAAGCGGAATAGAAATTCGTTGTTCGATATTCGATATTCGTTAACGAAATTGGAAATTCGAAATTCGTCTTATGCCTGAAGCAGTTAATAAAAAGATAACCGGATACCGTGATTTGGACGTTTACCAGAATTTATTTCGTTTGATGACCGTGATAATAACTAAAGTAATAATCAAATTACCCAAAGAAGAAAAATTTGATTTAGTATCACAGATGCGCCGGGCATCAAAGGCCTGTCCGGCGCTTTTAGCCGAGGGTTTTGCCAAACGATACCAAAAAAAACATTGGAGCAAATATCTGGATGATTGTTTAGGAGAATGTAATGAAATGATACACCATCTTGAAGCCATTATTGCCTTGTATAGTCAATACTATCAGAGCAAGCAATCGCTTGAAATGTTAATTGACCAGTATGATAAATGTTCACGCCAATTGACCAAACTTAAACAATCTTGGGTTAATTATCATAAAAATGATTCCTGACGAAAAACGAATCTCGAATTTCTATTACGAAACAAAACACCCCGACTTTTCAGTCCGGGTGTTTTGGTAGCGGGGGCGGGACTTGAACCCGCAACCTCCAGGTTATGGGCCTGGCGAGCTGCCATTGCTCTACCCCGCGTCGTGGTAGGATAACTCAATACCAGGGGTGGGAATCGAACCCACGACCTAGGGCTTATGAGTCCCTCGCTCTAACCAACTGAGCTACCCTGGTCCATTATTTTTTTACAACATAAGTATTCTAGAGTAAATATCATTCATTGTCAAAGACGGATATTTATTTTATAATTAGTTCATGGCTCGCGTAATTTCCGTGGTGAATCAAAAAGGAGGTGTGGGCAAAACAACTACGGCCGTCAATTTGGCGGTTTATTTGGCGGCCATGGGGAAATACGTGCTTTTGGTGGACTTGGACCCGCAGGCCAATGCCACTTCCGGACTGGGGATCGCGCACCAGGCGCTTGAGCATGGCTTGTATGAGGCTTTAACCGGCCAGGTGTTGCTGGCGCAAATTATCCAGCCGCATGATTTGGAAGGCCTGCGCGTGGCGCCGGCCACCAATGCCTTGGCCGGAGCCACGGTGGAGCTGGTTAATTTGGAGCGGCGCGAATTTCGTCTTCATGACGTGATGCAGCAAGTGCGGCATGAGTATGATTACATTATTATTGATTGCCCGCCCTCCTTGGGCATGTTGACTTTGAACGGCTTGGTGGCGGCTGACGAGCTCCTAATTCCGGTGCAGGCTGAATATTACGCTTTGGAAGGGTTGGGACAGCTCATGAATACCATCCAACTGGTTCAGGAAAACTTAAAGCCCGAGGTCAAGATTTTAGGCGCGGTCATAACCATGTACGACGGCCGCAACAAGCTCTCGGAGCAGGTGATGCACGAGCTTTACAAGCATTTTCCCAACAAGATTTTTAGGAGCGTCATTCCGCGCAACGTGCGCTTGACCGAAGCGCCGTCATATGGCAAGTCCATTCTGCATTATGACCCGAAGTCCAAAGGCGCGAACGCCTATGAACGTCTGGCGCGTGAGTTGCTTGAATTACACGAGAATAATATTTAGAAATCCCCTCTCCCTTCAAGGGAGAGGGTAGGGTGAGGGTTCGGAGTACTAAATTTACCGCTCCACTCCTCACCCTACCCTCTCCTCGGAGAGGAGAGGGGACTATGTAAATTATGCAAAAACAAACACATGGACTAGGTCGCGGACTTGGCTCCCTGATTCCCAGTAAAAGCAGTTTTTTCTCGGCCAATGCTTTTGGCAGCCGAACGATTGACGACCAAGCCGGGCCAGGTTCAATCTATGAAGCGCCGGTGGAGTCCATTGTTTCCAACAAATACCAGCCGCGCCAGTATTTTTCCGAAAAGCCCTTGCAGGAACTGGCCGCTTCCATAAAAGAGCACGGCATACTCCAGCCCTTGGTGGTGGTTAAAGCCGGGGCCGGCTATGAGCTGATTGCCGGGGAGCGGCGGCTGCGCGCTTCCAAAATCGCCGGACTCTCCACGGTGCCGGTTATTATCCGCGAAGCGAGCGAACTGCAAAAGCTGGAGCTGGCTTTAATTGAGAACATCCAACGCTCGGACTTGAACCCCATAGAATCAGCCGAAGCTTATCAAAAATTAAACGATGAGTTCGGTCTGACCCACGACGAGATTGCTAAAAAAATGGGCAAAAGCCGGCCCATGATTTCCAATGCCATCCGCCTTCTGGGTTTGCCTCCGGAAATGCAGCAGGCTTTGGCCGAAGGCCATATTACCGAAGGCCATGCCAAAGTGCTTTTGGAAATTCATGATAATGACAAGCGCCTGGCCTTGTTTAGGCGCGTGCTACAGGACAAACTTACCATTTCCGATACGGCCCAGGAAGTTAAAAGAGTGGAGGTCAATCGGCACACGCGCAAAATCAGCCGCGACCCCAACCTGGAGGCGCACGAAGAGCGGCTGCGCGAAGCTCTGGGCACCAAGGTTACTATCCGGCGGCGCGGCAAAAACGGGGGCGAGATTGTGATTGAGTATTACGGGGAGGAGGAATTTGGGGAGCTGATTGAGAAGTTAACGAGTTAAACACAAAAATACCCACGAATTACAAATACGCTACGAATCTACAAATGAAGATATTTGTAAATTTGTATTGTATTTGTAATTTGTAGGAGTTACTTTTTCCTCAACCCTTTAATCGTCTGCCAGATGCCGCGGGGAGCATTGGCTTTAATTTTGTCGCGCGCGGCCCGGGTTTTCACGAACTTGAGCCAGTCCAGGCTCGGACCTTTGCGATTTTTATCGGTGATTATCTCCACCATGTCCCCGCTTTTTAGCGCCGTATCTAGGCTCGCTATTTGATTATTGATGCGCGCTCCAGCGGCCATATCGCCGATTTTGGTGTGAATATGGTAAGCAAAATCAATGGAGGTGGAATTTTCAGGCAAGTCAATAACATCGCCTTTGGGCGTAAAGACAAAAATCCTGTCTTGAAAAACGTCAATTTTAAGCGAATCCAGAAAAGTTTTGTGGTCTCGCAGTTCCTGCTGCCAGCGGGTCAATTCTTGCACCCATTCCAGTTTTTTATCAAATTTAATTGAGCCTTTTTCATCATAATGCCAGTGGGCCGCAATGCCGATTTCCGAGGTGCGGTGCATCTCCGGGGTGCGGATTTGAATTTCCACGGTTTTGCCTTTGGCGCAAAAGATGGTGGTATGCAGGGATTGATAGCCATTAGGCTTGGGCTGGGCAATGTAATCTTTCAGGCGGTTGGGCATGGGCAGCCATTTATTGTGAATCACGCCCAGAGTTTTGTAGCAGTCGGCCACGGTCGGCACTACGATGCGCAAGGCCACAATGTCGTAAATTCTTTCCAGCTCATTGTTGCGGATTTGAAGTTTTTTATACAAGCTCCATAAATCCTTGGTCCGGCCCGATATTTCCACAATCGGGATGTTTTCTTTTTTCATCGCCTTGGTAATCTCGTGCTTCATGGATGAGAGCATGTCGCGGCGTTCGCTGAAATTGGCGTCCAGCCGTTTTTTCAGGTCTTCAAATTCCTGGGGGTAGAGATGTTTAAAAGATAAATCCTCAAGCTCGCCTTTTAATTGCCACACGCCCAGGCGGTTGGCAATCGGAGCGTAAATTTCCAAGGTTTCACGGGCAATGCGCTCGCGCTTGGGCTCTTCCAGAGCGTCAAGGGTGCGCAGATTGTGCAGGCGGTCGGCGAATTTTATGAATATCACCCGAATGTCCGCGGCCATGGCCACGAACATTTTGCGCAAATTTTCAATGTAGCGCTCTATGCCGCGGTATTTGAGTTTTCCCAGTTTGGTGATGCCTTCCACCAGCTGGGCCGCGTTCTGGCCGAAGTTTTTTTCAATGTCCGAGAGCGTCACGCTGGTTTCTTCCGGCACGTCGTGCAGCAGGCCGGCAATGATTGTTTCTTGGTCAAGATGCAGTTTCGCCAAAGTAATGGCGGTTTCCAAAGGATGAACAACATAAGGTTCGCCGCTTTTCCGCAGCTGACCTTGGTGGGCTTCATCGGCAAAATCAAAAGCCAGGCGGATCATGTCTTTATCCATCTTCAGCTTTTCATCGTCAATGACTTTTAACAGGGTATTGAGCATGGCCATAGTACGTATAGCGTAGCTCTAGGGACTGATTTTTGTCAAACAAAAACCCGACCTCTCTGTCATCCCGATCCGCCCAAGGCGGAGAGAGGATCCCCTGGCAATCGCAATTAATGAGGGGATCCTCTCGCCCCGCGACACGCGATTTGTTGATTTTTGTTCAATGGTTTGTCACGTCCGTAATTTATGGTACTCCCTATTAGGGGCTCGGGATGTCAGAGGAATTATTCCGCTTTTTTGGAAAACTTACATTCCTTGCTCGAGCACTTGTACGTGCCTTTTGGTCCATAAACCAGCTGCGAGTTGCAGTCCGGGCATTTTTCGTTTATCGGCTTGGCAAAAAAGCTGGTTTTGCACTTTGGGTACTGGTTGCAGGCATAAAACGTTTTCCCGCCCCGTGACTTCTTTTCAATGATGTCGCCCTCTCCGCAGCTTGGGCATTTGACGCCGGTTAAAATTTCAATGCGCTTGATGCCTTTGCAATCCGGGTATTTGGTGCAGCCCAGGAATTTTCCGAACCGACCATGCTTAATCTGCATGGGGGAACCGCAGAGCTCGCATTTTTCGTCTGTTTTTTCCGGCTCTTCCACTTGGCCCGCGCCATTCACTGGCTTGGTGTTTTTGCAATCCGGAAACCCGGTGCAAGCCAGAAAGCGGCCAAAGCGCCCGGTTTTTATAACCATGGGCTGGCCGCATTTGTCGCAGGTCTGGTCGGTTTTTTCTTCGGTCAAGATTTTTTTGGAAAGAGTGTCTGTTTTGGCCATGAGATTTTTTTTAAAGGGTTGATAAAATTCGGCAATGGCATCGGGCCAGGACATTTTGCCCTCGGCAATGTCATCCAGCTCGTTTTCCAGGTGAGCCGTGAATTTAAAATCCACCACCTGCGGAAAATGTTCCACCAGAATGTCATTAACCAAAAAAGCGATGTCTTTGGGTTTTAAGCGCTTATTCTCAATGCGCTCCACGTAGCCGCGGTCAATGATGGTGGAAATCGTGGGGGCGTAAGTTGACGGCCGGCCAATATCAAACTCTTCCAGGGATTTCACCAATGTGGCATCGCTGTAGCGAGCCGGCGGTTCGGTAAAGTGCTGGCTTGGAGTCAATTTAGCCAAATCAACAACTTCGCCTTTTTTAAGTTCCGGCAAAGTGGTTTCGCGCTGGCTGGCCGGGTAGATTTTGAGCCAGCCGTCAAAAGCAATGGTCTGCCCAGTGGCGCGGAAAGAGTAAGTGGCGTCGGTTTTAGTTTCCACGTCCACCGAGGTGTTATTCATTATGGCTTCCGGCATTTGGGTGGCCAGGGCCCGCCTCCAAATCAGCGAATAAAGTTTGTGCTGGGCCGGAGTCAGAGCGGATTTTATCAAATCAGGAGTTTGCGACGCTTCGGTGGGGCGAATAGCTTCATGCGCTTCCTGGGCATTGCGGGACTTGGTTTTATAAACCCGTGGTTTTTCCAGGCAGTATTTATCGCCAAAGTTTTTTAATAAATAATCGCGGCTGTCTTGCAAGAATTTACTGGCCAGATTAACCGAGTCAGTGCGCATGTAGGTGATGAAGCCGGTTTCGTAAAGTTGCTGGGCCAGACGCATGGTTTGCTTGGCCGAAAAGCCCAGCTTGTTGTTGGCGTCTTGTTGCAAGGAAGAGGTGGTAAAAGGTGCACTCGGGTTTTTGGCGGTTTTTTTGGTTTCCAGATTAGCAATGGCGTAGCTCGCGTTTTTAAGGGCCGTAAAAATTCCTTGGGCGTGCTTCTGGTCTTTGATTTCAAATTTATCCAGCGATTGGCCGTTGATGGCGCGCAATGCGGCCGCGAAGAAGCCATCTGGTAGGTTCTTGAGGTCAAGGGGTGTATTGGCATCTCCAGAGACGCCCCAGTGGGGCGTCTTTACGAATATAGCGTCTATGGTCCAGTATTCCTGGGGCTGGAATTGCAGGATTTCCCGCTCCCGCTCCACAATCAAACGCACGGCCACACTCTGCACTCTTCCGGCTGATAATCCTCTGGCCACTTTTTTCCATAAAAAAGGCGAGAGTTCGTAGCCCACCAATCTATCCAAAACCCGGCGCGCTTGCTGGGCGTCCACCAGATTCATATCAATGTCGCGGGGATTAGCTAGAGCGTCATCAATGGCGGTTTTGGTAATTTCATGGAAAGTAATGCGCTTAGTTTGTTCTGGCTTGGGTTTTAGAATTTCGCGCAAATGCCAGGCAATGGCTTCGCCTTCGCGGTCCTCATCAGTGGCGAAGTAGATAAATTCGGCTTTCTTGGCCGAGTTTTTTAAATCCGTGACTGTTTTTTGGTTATCCTTGGGCACAACGTATTTGGGCTCAAAATTATGCTCAATATCAATGCCCATCTCCTTTTTGGGGAGGTCGCGGATGTGGCCGAAAGATGATTTGATGGTAAATCCTTTGCCGAGAAATTTGGATATGGTTTTGGCTTTGGTTGGGGATTCGACTATTACTAGGTTGTTAGGCATAATAAGTAGGAATTAAAATTTTGTCATCCCGACCGACACAACAAGTGTGGTAAGTCAGATATATGTCTCAAACCTTAACACTAAATTAAAAACACAGAGTGAAAAGGAGGGAGAGGATCCCCCGGCAATTGCGCTAGCCAGGGGATCCTCTCTCCGCCTTGGGCGGATCGGGATGACAGTTAGGCTTTTCTCTTTCGCAATATTGTTTCTTCGGAAATCCAGTGTTTCCGCAGTTCGCCGGCCAGGTAGAATGAGCCGGTAATCAGGAGCGCGTCTTGGGGCTTTAATTTTTTTAATGCCTTTTTTAGCGCTTGGCGCGGGTTAGGTTCAATAATCTTTTTCTTAAAAGATGGAATAAGTTTGCCAAGTTCCGCGGCGCTCCGGAATTTTCGTTCCGCGGTTTTTATTTGAGTGAAAATAATTTCATCAGCAGCTCGCTGGAGCTGCGCTGTCATGGCGCGCGCGTCTTTGTTGCGCGCACTTGCAAAGATAATACACAATTTTTTGTATGTCAAACTTTTGAGGTTGTGCATAACGCTTTTTATCTTCAAGGGATTATGCGCGCCGTCCAGAATCACCAGAGGATTGGTCTGGATGATTTCAAAGCGGCAGGGGAGCGAAGTTTCGGCAATGGCTTGGCTGATAATCTTGTCATTGATTTTTAAATGGCGGCCAATGGCAGAGGCCAAAGCAACATTGCGGAGCTGGTAGGGGCCAGCGAGGTTCATTTCAGTGTCATTGCGAGGAGTCCGGCCCTGGCGGGACGACGTGGCAATCCCGAGATTAATTCTGGGATTGCCGCCCAAAGGGTGGCCAGCTTCTGGCTGGCTTCGCTTCGCCAGACTACGCTCCGCTTCGTCTGGCTTCGCTCGCAATGACAGCGTATGGAGTTTTGTATGTTTTTTAAGACATTCTTCCTTGAATATCTTCAACAGGGTTGGCCGGGTTTCAGTGGTAAAGAAGTGGGAATTTGGCTTGATAATCCCGGCCTTGTCCCGGGCAATGGCGGATAAAGTCTTGCCCAAAATATCAGTATGATCCAGTCCAACATTGGTAATAGCGCTTACTTCGGAGCGGCTGATGATGTTGGTGGCGTCAAACTTGCCGCCTAAGCCCACTTCCAGCACCACCCACTGGCAGCGCGTCTTTTTAAAATAAAGAAGGGCCAAAGCGAAAAAACATTCAAAATAAGAAGGCCGGCCGAATTTTGAGTTAACCATTTTTTTGGCCGCAATCTTGATTCTCTCAGTCAATTTGGCGAAATCCAGCGGGTTAATCAATTTATCATTAACCTTTATTTTCTCAATTGAGGTGGTGGCGAAAGGAGAATAGAATGAGCCGACTCTGAATCCAGAAAGGTAAAGCATCTGGTGCAGAAAAGACGCAGTTGAACCTTTGCCGGCAGTGCCGGAGACGTGCAAATAGCGAAAACCTCGGTGCGGGTCACCGAGGAGTTTAAGGAGGCAGGCTGTGCGCTCTAAATAAATGTTGGGATCTTTGGCGTTCCTTTTCAGATAATCGGCGTTGAGGGGGAGGGTGGCGAGGGATTCGAGGCAGTGAACAGCTTTGTAATAAGGGGTGAAATGCTTCATAGCTGTTGGAGTTAGAAATTAGTTGTTGGAAATTGGTTTTTGGTAATGGAAATTAGAAATTAGATATTGGTCGATTATCACTAATTTCCAATCTCCAATTTCCCTACCAATTTCTAATAACCAACAACCAATTTCTATTCTTTACCATTCCCATGCATACTTTTTATTCACCAGCCACTCAACGTTAGCAATCTTTTTCACGGCCAAAACATTGAGCACGTTATTAAAAACAAGATAAGTGGCCGCAATACCCAAGGCGAACAAACTCCGTTCAATGGCCGTAATTGGAATTAAGCCCAGCCAGATTTCTTTGGAGAGCCCAAAAGCGTAAATCCAGAGCGCGCCGCCCAAGGCATGGGCCGTAAAAGTCGCGCCCAGAGAGCGGGCCAAAAGAAACCGGTCGCGCAGGAAGTAGCAGATAATTGGAATCAGCCAAAACATTGAATACAACCAGGCCGAGCGGCCAATGGGGTGAATATTAAAAGCAATAATGGCGATAATCGGGATAATAATGTTAAATTTGCTCTTGGAGCCAAAATACCAGACCGCGGCCAAAGGTGGAAAAAAGCGGATAATCGTGCCGGCGTCCACCACTTTTGCTCCGTGCCAGAGAAAGTTTATAGCTTGCATTAAAAACACGGCCGCAATGCCGGGCAGAGTGCCGATAAAGCCCGAAGCCATGGGTCCGAAGAAATCAAACAATGTGAACTTAACTTTGGAGCCAATGACAGTGGTAAAAGGGACTTGCAAGGCAATAAAACCAAGCAGGGTGAAGATGAGGAGGAAAATTAGATTCTTTTTTGTGAAGTAGTTGCGCATATGATTTTTTATTGGACAAATTGTTATATTGTTAAATTGTTATGCTACAACTTTATTTTGTCTCGAAAACAATATAACAATTTAACAATATAACAATTGCTCTAACTGTTTTCTGTTTTCTAATAACTGATTTCCTCCTACCTCCCTATCACGTACATCATCCCGCCCATGTGCCTGACTTTGCCTTTCATTTCCATGAGCGTCAAAGTAGCATTTATAATTTGAATTGGCAAGCCGCAAGCGCGGGCCAGTTCATCCACGTGGATGGGCTCGTTTTTCAAAAGCGGCAGTATTTTCACTTCCTCTTCGCTTTCCGGAACAATGGCGCTCGCGGCCAGATATTCAGTGGCTTTTTGCAAGTTCAAGGTTTCCAAAACATCTTGAGCGCTTTGCACTAATCTTGCCCCCATCTTGATAAGATTATTAGCGCCAGCCGAATAAGCGCTGGTGATATTGCCGGGCACAGCAAAAACTTCGCGGTTCTGCTCTAAAGCCAGTTGGGCGGTTAGGAGGGCGCCGGATTTTAAAGGCGCTTCCACCACCAAAGTTCCCAAAGAGATGCCGGAGATAATGCGGTTGCGCCGCGGAAAGTGGTGTTTTAAAGGAGGAGTTCCCAACGGATGTTCAGAGATGAGGCAGCCGCCCTGGGCCGCGATTTTTTCTCCCAGATAGCGGTTTGAGGCTGGATAGACGTTAGCGCGCTCTAGGCCGCAGCCCAGCACAGCCAGGGTTTTGCCATTGCCTTCCAAAGCCGCGCCGTGGGCCAGGCTGTCAATGCCCAAAGCCAGGCCGCTAATAATTGTCAGGCCGCTTTGCGCCAGCTCGCGGGCCAAGGTTTTGGTTACGTGCTGGCCGTAGGAGGAGGGTTTTCTGGTGCCGACTATGGCCAGCAGAAATTCGTCATCGCTCGGCAGTTGACCGCGGTAAAAAAGAAGCTGGGGAGGGGAATAAATTTCTTTGAGCAACTTGGGATAGTTCTCATCCAAAATTGTTATGACTCGCACGTTTTCTTTTTCCAGCTTGGCCATTTCATCATCCAAATTAACCTCCTGCCGCCGGCGGACGATTTCCGCAATCACGTGCTCCTCCAGCCCGGCCTGGCCCATTTGCCAGAGCGGCGCGTTCCAGGCCTGCTCCATGCTTGGAAAACCCTTCAAAAGTTTCTGAAACCGATTAGGTCCAATACTAGTTATTTGTGAGAACCCAACCCAGTATTTTAGTTGTTGATTTGACATTTTTTGGTTTAAGCTATGACCTTTGAAGTATAACACGCAGTACTATTCATTTCGACACCCAGAACACTCTGGTGTCTTTTTTTGC
>MHKO01000056.1:13588-21055 GCA_001818435.1 Candidatus Komeilibacteria bacterium RIFCSPLOWO2_02_FULL_48_11 | reverse complement strand
AGGAGGCAACATGAGCGAGCACAACACGCCGCTCTACTTAAGCGGCGAGTGGACTTTTGAGCTCCTGGGCCGGCTGTCAGAGGAGCTTGAACGTCTAGCAGTTGAAGAGCTTCAGCTGGATTTTTATCCCTACCAGCTTGAAGTCATTACCAGCGAGCAGATGCTGGACGGATACGCGTCGGCCGGCATGCCCATCACCTACCACCACTGGTCCTTTGGTAAGCGCTTTGTTAGGCACCAGCACGCCTACCGCACCGGCCAGATGGGATTGGCCTATGAAATTGTCATCAACACCAACCCCTGTGTTGCCTATTTAATGGAAGACAACACCGCGACCATGATGGCTTTGGTGATTGCGCACGCCGCGTTTGGCCACAACGCGTTCATGAAGAACAATGTCGCGTTTCAGCAATGGACCCAGGCGGATTGCATCATTGATTACCTGGCGTACGCGCGCCGGTACGTTGCGGAGTGCGAAGAGCGTTACCCCCAGGAGGTGGAGGCAGTGTTGGACGCCTGCCACGCGCTCCAGGCGCACGGAGTGGACCGGTACCATCATCCGGATGTTCTCTCCTTGGAGCAGGAGGAAGCGAGAGCGCGCGAAAGGGCCAAACAGCGCGAGGCGGCGCTGAATGAGCTGTGGCGCGCCACGGTTCCGGGGCCGGCCCGGCGCGAAGCAGAAGAGCTCAAGGAGCCGTTCCCTAAAGAGCCGCAGGAGAATATTCTCCGTTTCATTGAGGAGCATGCTCCAGAGCTTCCAAACTGGAAGCGGGAACTGATTCGGATGGTGCGCACCACTGGCCAGTACTTCTACCCCCAGAGCCAAACCAAAGTGCTCAATGAGGGGTTTGCCTGTTTTGTGCACTACCACCTCATAGGCAGGCTGCTCCAAAAAGGGTTGCTCACCGACGGCGCCAATTTGGAGTTTTTGAAGTCCCACACGGACGTTGTTAACCAGCCCGGGTTTGACGACCCTCTATATTCCAGGGTCGGCATTAACCCGTATGCTCTTGGGTTTGCGCTTTTTATGGATATCAAGCGCATCTGCGAGCGCCCCACGAGCGAGGACCGCGAGTGGTTCCCGGATATTGCCGGCAGCGACTGGCTGACCACGGTTAAATTCGCGGCCGAGAATTTCCGGGATGAGAGCGGTCTGCTCCAGTTTCTCTCGCCAAAACTCATCCGGGATTTCCGCTTATTCTCGGTGCTGGATGATGCGAAGCGCGATGAGCTGGAGGTGACTGCTATCCATGACCAAGAAGGGTACAAGCACGTCCGAAGTGTTCTCTCAAAGATGCATAACCGGGACGAGCATGTTCCCCTTATTGAGGTGGCGCGCGTTGACCGGCAGGGCAACCGCACCTTGACACTGAAGCACACTATGATTAACAACCGGTTACTGGAGAAGGAGGGAGCCGAAAAGGTGCTCCAGTACGCCGAGAGTTTGTGGGGGTTTCCAGTGGCTCTGGAGGGCGCACCTTGAAATTAGGAAAGGTTTGGCCAACATAGCGCTTGATGCTAGGAGTAGTGTCAAGCGCTGTTTGTTTGCCGTTAATCTTTTGGGAAATAGCATTAAAATGGTATAATGCATTCATGCCAAAAATAAAAACACGTACCAAAGAATGCCGTGCCTGGGTCGTAGCCGTGGACATGGGTTATGGCCACCAGCGCGCGGCTTATCCCTTGCGGGATTTGGACCATCAGGAGGTCATCAATGCCAATACCTATTCCGGCATTCCGGAATCGGACAAGAAAATTTGGCGACAAAGCCGCGCGGCCTATGAATTTTTTACCCGCTTCAAAAACGTGCCCCTGGTCGGAGAGCTGGTTTGGGACATCTTTGACAAGTTCCAGGCCATTGACCCGTTTTACCCACACCGCAATCTGACCCGGCCCAGCTTGCAGCTTCGGCAGACTTATCGGCTCATTAAGCGCCGCGAATGGGGCAAGCATTTAATCCAAAAACTGTCTGATGACCCGCGGCCATTTATAACTTCTTTTTTTATCCCGGCTTTTATGGCCGAGGTTTGGGAATACCCGGGCGACATCTACTGCATTGTCACGGACGCGGATATCAGCCGCGCCTGGGCGCCGATTGATCCCTTAAAAAGCCGCATCAAATACCTGGCCTCAACCGACCGGGCCGTGGAGCGGCTCAAGCTTTACGGCGTCAAAGATGAGAATGTTTTTTTAACCGGATTCCCTTTGCCCAAGGAGAACATTGGCATTGCCGAGAAAATCGTCAAGTCGGATTTGTGGCGCCGTCTCTCGGTTCTGGACCCGACCGGCACTTTTCATGAACATTATGGTCAGACTTTGCATGAATCATTGGGCCAGCGTCCGGCCAAAATTAAAGAAGAAGACGGCCGGGTTTGGCTCATGTTTGCTGTGGGCGGAGCCGGGGCCCAGCGCGAAATCGGGCACGCCATTCTCAAAAGCATTGCCGGCCACATCCGAGCCGGGCATTTAGGTTTGACATTAGTGGCTGGCATTCACGACAAAGTTCATAAATATTTTATGGAGCAAATCAAGCGGCATCGCCTGGATAATTACCTGGGAGCCGGCATTAACGTAATCTACGCGGATAGCAAAGAGGAATATTTCCACAAATTCAATCTGGCTTTGCGCACTACTGATGTGTTATGGACCAAGCCCAGCGAACTCTCGTTCTATACTGCTCTGGGCGTGCCAATCATTATCGCTCCACCCATCGGCTCGCAGGAAGAGTTCAACCGCTACTGGCTGGAAGTGGTGGGGACCGGCATTCCGCAGGAGAATCCCAAATACACGCATGAGTGGATTATAGATTATCTGGACAAGGGCTGGCTCGCCGAGGCGGCCTTGCAGGGGTATTTGGAGGTAACCAGGAAGGGAGTGGAGAATATTAAGAAAGTGGTGTTTAAATAAATGCGATACTAAAGTCATACTAAAACATACGAAAGACACGAAAATTATCACCGTCATTCCGAGCGAGGCCCCTCGGGAATACTCGGGGCAGGCTCCCTCGCCGAGTCGAGGAATCTCATGGATAAACACTGAGATCCCTCCGCTCCCCGCCGAGTACAGCGGGTCGGTCGGGATGACGGGAACTTTATTCGCATTTTTCGTATGCTTTCGCATTAATTTAGTATCGCTCTATGCATTGGCTCATCATCGTCCTCGCAGGACATCTCCTCAACGCGCTCGCGTTTTTGATGGATAAGTTCCTGCTCACCAAAAAAGTGCTTTCGCCTTTTGTCTATGCTTTTTTTATCGGGGCTCTGGGTATCTTGGGCGCGGTTCTGATTCCTTTTGGCTTTGAGATGGGTTCAGCCAACGAAATCATCAACGCTCTGGTTGGGGGCGGAACTTTTGTGGCGGCCTTGATTTTCTTTTTCAGCGCCCTCAAGGCCAACGAGGCCTCGCGTGTTGTCCCCCTCGTCGGGGGATTCGTGCCTTTGTTCACTTTTATTCTGGCTTACTTTGCTTTAGGCGAACGCTTGGCTCAAAATCAAATTTTGGGGTTTGCGGTTTTGGTTATCGGCGGGGTGCTCATAACTCTGGATAAAAAAGGCCCAGCCTCCGCTAAAGCTACGGCGGGCAGGCGGACTGGGTACTTATACGCTATTATTGCGTCACTGGTGTTCGCGGCGTCGTTTGTCATTACCAAACAAGTCTATTTGGAGCAGAATTTTATCTCTGGCTTTGTCTGGTCGCGCTTGGGCGGATTTATCGCGGCTTTGGCGATTTTATTGATTCCAGCCCAGCGTTATGCCATCTTTCATCAGCCAAAAGAAAAGGGCAGCGGCAAAACCACTTTGCTTTTTTTCACCGGCCAGATTGCGGGCGCTTTGGGTTTTGTGCTTGTGAACTACGCGATTTCGCTCGCGTCCGTGTCGCTCGTCAACGCCATGCAAGGCGCGCAGTACGCTTTTTTATTGATTTTGGTGGTATTTTTGGGACGCAAGTTTCCGAAGATATTATCAGAGAAGTTATCAGGCCGGGTATTGACGCAGAAAATCGCGGCAATTATTCTGATTTCAGCGGGTATAGGGTTTATTGCACTAAATATTTGACCATTAGAAAAGTAAGTACTATACTATAAGTAATACTTATTATTAAAAGTAAGAGTTTGATTATATGTTTTACTTGTCGCCAATTACAAAAAAGGGGCAGGTTGTAATACCAAAACCCGTGCGTGATATGCTCGGCATTGGGCCAAACCGGAATGTTGTTTTTTCTGTTGATAAAAAGAAGCAGAAAGCGTCAATTGAACCCGCAGAGGATATTTTAGATTTAGCCGGTTTTATTAAGCCGAAAAAAGTGATTTCTGCGTTAAAAGCAAGAGAGCTTTTTGAAAAGCATTATGAGCGGTTCTAAAGAGTATTTTATAGATGCAAATATTTTTTTGCGCGTCCTTGTTCGTGAAAACGAAAAGGCATACCAAGAATGTTCTAATGCGTTGTTATTAATTAAAAATAGCAACTTGCGCGCTTATACGGCTACGTTGGTATTAGCAGAAATTAACTGGGTGCTTGCTAATTTATATAAGAAGTCAAAACCAGTAGTGGTAAGATCATTGCATAGTATTTTAAAACTTTCGCATTTAAGTATTACTGATCAATACCATTTTGGGTGGGGCTTGGCTTTATATGAAAAGCATAATGTTAAATTTATTGATGCCATGATAGCGGCGCATGATTTAATTGCAATAAAGAACATTCCGATTATTTCGTATGACAAGGATTTTGACAGGCTAAGTGTAAAAAGGGTATTGCCAAGTGAATTATTATAAACAAAAATAAAGTTTTTATGTTCTACCAAGCTTTATATCTATTCATTACTGCTCTGATTTTGGCTTATCTGGAAGTGCAGATTGAGGGCCAGCATGGCTGGGCTTCTATGTTGCCAACTTGGCGTCCTAAGGGCAAGTGGTATGCCGATCTTTTTGAGCGAGTTATGGGCGGCAAAGAGCTGACTGGCTACCATGTCGGCGTGTTTGGCTTTGTTTTGCTTTTCTTGCATTATCCTTACTTGGGCCTGGCGCCGACTTTAGGCCAGGAACTGTGGGTGCTCTCGCTGTTTTTGTTGTTTGCCGTGGTTTGGGACTATTTATGGATTATAATTAACCCGCATTACGGGGTAGTTCGCCGCCGGCCGCAAAACGACGTCACTTGGCACCGCCATTGGTGGGGGCCGTTCCCGCGCGATTATTATTTTGGGATTTTGCTGTCCGCGGCCGTGCTTTTTCCGGTCTGGCGCGGCAATCTGGTTGTCTTGAAGGAATGGGGGATGGTGTTTGGCGTCTTTGCGGCTGGGACAATTTTGGTTCTGATTATTACAGAATTAGTCAGAGGAGATATAGAGAGGTAGCTATGCATCGTCATCTCAAACGCACGTTTAAGATTATCCTCACGGTATTTTTTGTTCTTATCGTGGGTTTTTTGATTTGGTTTATGTCCGGGGAGGGTGTTAAGCCGCAAAAGATTACTTGGGGCGTAACTTTTTCGCCGCGCCAGACCGAATATCTGGGCTTAAATAGCGGTGAAGTGTTTCAGGCTCTGCTGGATGACATGAAAGTCAGGAATTTTCGGTTGATGGCGCCCTGGTACCAGATTGAGCCGAAAGAGGGCCAATTTGATTTTTCCAGCGTTGACTGGTATCTAAACGAAGCCGCCAAACGAGATGCTAAAGTTATTCTGGCCCTGGGCCGCAAGCTTTTCCGCTGGCCCGAGTGTCATGAGCCGCTTTGGACAAAAAGCCTTTCAACTGATGAGTTTGAGTCCAAGTTATTAGCCGCTCTGGAGCAAGAAATCCGTCATTTTAAGAAGTTTTCCAATATAACAGGTTGGCAGATTGAGAATGAAGTTTTACTGCCATTTGGCGAATGTTCGCCCCGGCCTAATCTGGAGCTTTTTAAGAAAGAAATCGCTTTGGTCCGTTCCTTGGATAATCGCCCGATAATCTCAACTGAATCCGGAGAGCTTTCAGCCTGGATTCAAATCAGCTCTTTGGTGGACCGATTGGGGGTGAGCTTGTACCGAGTGACAAATAATCCGGTTCTGGGCAAAATTTATTATCCTTTTAGACCCGGGTTTTACCAAAAAAAGGCCGTTTTTGCCAAAGTATTAAATCCTGGCTTGCAAGATGTTTTTATTTCCGAGCTCCAGCTTGAGCCCTGGGGCGATAAACCCTTGAGAGAACTTACTTTGGCCGAGCAGTATGATCGGATGAGCCTGGAGCGAACTAAAAGCATTATTGATTATGCCAGCCGCACTGGATTGTCGGAAATTTATTTGTGGGGAGCGGAATGGTGGTATTGGTTGAAAGAAGTCCATAAAGATGCTAGGTTTTGGGAAATAGGGAAGGAGTTATTGAGCAATAAATGACAAATGTCAAAATCCAAAGTTCAAATTAATGCCAAATGACTTAATACACACGTCATTCTGAGGCGAAGCCGAAGAATCTCATGTTAAATTCTGGGATCCTTCGCTGACGCTCAGGATGACGGGTTTGGCCTTTTGTCATTAGGATTTTGACATTCATTTGGCATTTGGGCTTTGGCATTTGGATTTAATACTTTATGTCCATCGTCACTAAAACAGGCGACCAGGGGGAAACCGGACGGTTCGGGGGCGGCCGAGTTTCCAAAAGCCACCATAGAATTGAGGCCATCGGGTGCGCTGATGAGCTCAATAGCGCCATTGGCCTGCTTACGGCTCGTCCGGATATTCCCGAGCCAGCGCCAGGCGACCTCAAACGCATTCAGGACGCGTGTTTTACCATAGGCGGGGAACTTTCCATTTCGCCAGAAGCTTCACCGGAAGCGCAAGACTACATTCCCCGCGTTTCAGCCGCGGACGTGGAGTTCCTTGAGACCCGGATTACCGCACTCGAGGGCTCACTGCCGCCACAGCAGCGGTTTATATTGCCTGGCGGCAGTCCGGCCGCGGCCATGGCGTTCTGGATTCGGACCTTGGCGCGCCGGGCCGAACGCGCGGTGGCGGCATCAAGCCAGGCCGAGCCGGTGAGCCCGGCTCTGTTGCAATACCTAAATCGTCTGGCAGATTATTTTTACGCGCTGGCGCGGTTTTTAAACGCGCGTGCAGGCGTGGAAGAGGTTGAGTGGCAAGGCGGAAAAAAATAATCGGAGAGGAGGGGATTATTATTGTTTGAGTTTATCCACAGGCATTATCAAAGTGGGTGTTTTTGGCTAACTTATCATAATTGGCTTGGTACAACATGTGGTGTTATACTGGTAAGTGCGAGCACAACATATTGTGTTTCGTCCTAAAAATTTAAAAACCCAAGAACTATGGAGCCAAAACAAAAATTTACTGCCGCTGCCGAGGAAACAGCGCTTGTTCCTCGTGAAGTTGAAGCTTTAAACGGTTATTACAAAAAGGTTGTTTTAGAGTCCTCCTTCGCCCCCGCTTTCGCTAAAGCTACGGCGGGCAAGCCGCGTCGTTTAGAGGGGTTATCGCTCAA
>MHKO01000056.1:12712-13561 GCA_001818435.1 Candidatus Komeilibacteria bacterium RIFCSPLOWO2_02_FULL_48_11 | reverse complement strand
AAGCGAGACTGGCGATCAATTAGAGCACACGCCGGAGCAAATGTGGCGCCGCGTGGCCAGCTTTTTGGCCAAAGTGGAGGCCACTGAAGAAAAAAAGAAAGACTGGGAAAAAAAATTTTACTGGGCATTGGAAGATTTTAAATTCGTGACCGGAGGCCGCATCATGGCCGGGGCTGGAAACAAAGGCCAGGTTACGTTCTACAACTGCTACGTTCTGCCCTCGCCGGACGATTCGCGCGGCGGCATCATGGATAGCGTCAAAAACATGGTGGAAATCATGGCCCGCGGCGGCGGTGTGGGTGTCAACCTGTCCTCTTTGCGGCCCAGAGGCAGTTTTGTCAAAGGCGTTAATGGAAAAGCCTCGGGCTCAGTTTCATTCGGCGCGCTTTATTCTTTTGCCACTGGCCTGGTGATTCAGGGCGGTTCGCGCCGGGGCGCGCTGATGCTTATGCTCAACGACGACCATCCGGATATTGAGGAATTCATCACTGTCAAGCGCACCATGGGCCAGATTACCAACGCCAATCTGTCGGTGTCTGTTTCCGACCGCTTTATGGAAACTCTTAAGTGCGGCGGGGACTGGGATTTGCAGTGGGCTGGCAAGGTTTTTAAGACGGTCAAGGCTCAGTATCTTTGGGATTTGATTACCGAATCAGCCCATGCCTCTGGGGAGCCGGGCTGCGTTTTTATGGAACGGGCTAATAAAGAATCAAACACTTGGTATTTTGAAGATATTGTTTGCGTTAATCCGTGCGGCGAACAGCCTTTGCCGGCTTGGGGAGTTTGTAATCTGGGTTCCATTAATTTGGCCGCTTTTGCCGAAGAGGGTGAAATCCAATGGGAGAAGCT
>MHKO01000056.1:8854-12685 GCA_001818435.1 Candidatus Komeilibacteria bacterium RIFCSPLOWO2_02_FULL_48_11 | reverse complement strand
CCTCATGGATAATGTCATTGATGCCACGCCTTATGCTTTTGAAGAAAACCGCCAGGCCCAGTTCAATGTGCGCCGCACTGGTTTGGGCACTATGGGTTTAGCTGATTTTTTGATTAAGCTGAAAATCCGCTATGGCAGCGATGAGGCCGTGGCCGTGGTTAAAGACGTCTATCGCTTTATGCGGGATGAATCTTACCGCTCCTCAATTGAAGTCGCGGCTGAAAAAGGGGCTTTTCCTGATTTTGACAGCGAGAAATATCTGCAAGGCGCCTACATCCGCGCCTTGCCGGCTGATGTCCGCGAAGGAATAAAGGAGCATGGCATCCGCAATGCGGTATTGCAGACCCAGGCCCCGACCGGCACCACCAGCATTCTGGCCGGCGTTTCCTCGGGCATTGAGCCGGTTTATGATTTTGCTTTCAAGCGCACCGATAGGCTGGGCCAGCACATTGTTTATCACCCGCTTTATCAGAAATACGTTGAAGAGCGCCCGAACGAGCCGGTGCCGGACTATTTCGTCAATGCCAAACAATTGACCCCAATGGAACACGTAAAAATGCAGGCCATAATCCAGCAATACACTGATGCTTCAATCTCCAAAACAGTCAACGCCCCAGAAGAGCACACTCACGAGCAGGTCAAGGAGCTTTACATTAAGGCTTATGATTTAGGCTGCAAGGGCGTAACTTATTACCGCGAAAATTCGCGCGACGTTTCAGTGCTGGAATCATTGGATAAAGCCAAAAAATCCGATGGTCCCAAGAAGTTAACCCAGGAACAGAGCGGCAACTATGTTGTGCCGGCCTTTATTACCGGAGCCGCGGCCATTGCCAAAGAAGAAATAGCCCAGGTGATTGAACCGCGCGACCGGCCCGAGGTTATGAGCGGGAAAACTTACAAATTAAGAACCGGCGATGGCGTGCTTTACGTGACTGTCAATAATACGCCGGATAACAAGCCGTTTGAGGTTTTTGCGGCCATAGGCAAAGCTGGCGGGTTTTTTGCCGCTAATTCCGAAGCCATCTGCCGCCTGGCTTCTTTGGCTTTGCGGAGCGGCATTACCGTGGAAGAAGTAATTAAGCAGTTAAAAGGCATTCGCGGCCCAATGCCGACTTTCGGCCCCAATGGCGCCAAGATTCTTTCTTTGCCTGATGCCATTGCCCATATTCTGGAGCGCCATATCAACCCGAATCAACCACAGCTCAAACTGGATTATGCCGCCCTGCCCGCCAAGAAAATTGAGATTAAGAATGAATCCATAGCCAATAACGGCCATGCTCCGGAATGCCCGGAATGCGGCGGAGACTTGGTGATGGGCGAAGGCTGTTTTTTGTGCCGCAATTGCGGTTATTCTAAGTGCGGTTAAATTTTTTACATGCTTGTCGTGTCTGCTGTCATTGCGAGGGAGGCGTACTCGCCGAGTCGAGGAATCCCTTGTACTTGGTTAAACCTTGTATAAGGGATTCCTCCACTCGCCCGCCGAGTACGGCGGGCTCGGTCGGAATGACAAACAAAGCTAATTGCTTTTATTCGTAGATTTGTAACAGATTTGTAGATTCGTGGGTGGCGGATAAAATTTTATAGCTGGAACTTTTAGAAATTATAATCTTACCAGGGAAATCCGGTGTAATTCCGGTGCTGTGCCGCAACTGTGATTCCGCCCAAGGCGGATAAGCCAGGTCGCTGGTAGGATATTTCTCTTCGAGCAAAGAAACTGCTTAGGCGCAGACATTGGTTTGTTGTCATTGGGATAAACCGATGCTTGTGCCTAAATAAATATCTAATCCCGCTCGAAAGGCGGGATTTTTAGCATCAACTATTATGAAAAAATATCTTGTATCAATCGGTTTATGTTCAGCCATAGTGATGGCGTCTGTTTTATCCTTTTTGACAGCAGCGCCTATGCTCCAGGCTCAAGTTCCGCCGGCAGTTGGGTCTTATCTTGGCGTTGTCAAAAACAGTGATTGGGCTGTTATGGGACAGGCGGCTTTGGGCCTTACCCCGTCTGACATTGCTTTTCTTAAAACAATAGACGGCGTTACGGCTAATGATTATTCTACCTATATTTTGGCTTTGACGTCTTTAGGAATAGATCCGCGCTATTTTGGCAGCGAGAATCTGGTTGAAAGCTTGCGCCAAAAAGCCAGTTCCGGCCAGCTGGGCGACCCAACCCTTGTCAACGACGATATGTTTGGTTTGCTGGCTTTGGTGTCTTCCGGCGTTCCGACCAGCGATTCATTAGTAATAAGCGAGGTTTCTTACATCAAAAGCCGCCAGTTACCTGATAACAGCTGGGATTTTACCACCAGTTCAACAGCCGGCAGTGTTGATATGACGGCCATGGCTATTATGGCTTTGCGTTCAGCCGGAGTCGGGGTTGGCGATTCTGCTTTAATCAAAGCTGTTGGTTATTTGGCTGATACCCAAAACAACGATGGCGGCTGGCCGCTTTTTCCGGGTGGCGCCTCAAATACCGAATCAACGGCCTGGGTGCTGTCCGCGCTTTACTCTTTGGGCGATCATCCTGATTTTTGGGCTCCTCAAGGCGTTTCCCCGGTTGATTATTTGTCAGCCCGGATTCAACCAACCGGCTATGCGGCTTTTGATTCTGTTTCAACGACTACTACTGTCCGGACACCAGTGACAACCTCTTACGCGGCTATAGCTTTGGCCGGCAAATATTACCCGGTACGAACACTTTCTCCCTTGGTTGATGTTAATTTGCAAGTTGAGGGTCAGCTGGCCAGAATCTGCGCTACTTCAACCGCGGCCAGAACAGCTCTAGACGCGGTGCGCTCGTCTGCTTCATCTTGCAACTACACTTACCATATTCAAGATACGCAGTATGGCCCGTATCTAGATATTATCAACAACGAAGCTGCGGCCGGACTTATTGGTTGGATTTTTAGAGTCAATAACGAACCGCTCCAGGTTGGGGCCAACGACTATCTGGTTAAGGCCAACGATAACGTCTTGCTTTATTACGGCAATTGGGATAGCCTGCCGGAGCGTCTGGCGTCCACTAGTCAGCAGAGTTTAAGTCTGGAAGTAACTGTTGCGGCTCCAACCGGCAATTCGGGCGGAGGAGGCAATCAAACGAATAACAGCCCTATTGTTTTTGGCGTGACTGGTGATTTGAATTTTGGCACCCTGAATCCAGGCAGTAGCGCCACCAAAACGGCCACGCTCACCAACAGCGGCGCCACCAATATCACCACCACGGCCAGCGTCAGCGGCGCGGATTTATTCAAGAAAAATCTGACATTAGACAGCCTGGCTGTGGCCAATTGGCAGAAATCATTAGGCAGTGGCGCTTCCAGTCCTGTTAATGTGACTTTGTCAGTCCCATCAAGTTATGCCAGCACTGGCAAAGAGCAGGGGACGCTGATATTTTGGGCTAATATAGCGGAATAATGTCAAAATTAAAAGTTCAAATGTCAAATCAATTTCAAAATCCAAAGTTCAAAGTTCAAATTTGTCATCCTGAGCGGAGTCCGAGCGCCAGCGAGGATGGAGTCGAAGGATCTCAGGGTTTATCCACGAGATTCCTCGACAAGCTCGGAATGACGAGGGTGTTTAGTCATTTGACATTCATTTGTCATTTGGGTTTTGTCATTTGGATTTTATTTTTGTTATTTTCCAGTACGCCTGTTTTAGCTGGAAGCACTGCGTTATCAAATTCAAAATTCACGGTCCAGGGCGACCCAGGAACAGTCGTATCAGAGGTCTTAACCGTCTCGAACCTGTCGGACCAGGCCCAAGTTTATCGTTTTTATCCAGATGAGGCCGGGCAAGCGGCGCGGCAGCGGATAAGCTTATCGCCAAGTGAAT
>MHKO01000056.1:3319-8848 GCA_001818435.1 Candidatus Komeilibacteria bacterium RIFCSPLOWO2_02_FULL_48_11 | reverse complement strand
TACAGCCCCGCCAATCGCTTGATGTGATGGTGCGTTTTCGGCAGGAAAAAGAAAATTGGCGCACTCACCTCAACCTCGTGGCTTATGGCGAGTCGCAGGAGCGCTCCAGTTTCCGCGTCGCTGATGGCATCAAGATTCCGGTTAATTTTATCGTCCCGCAAGTGGCCGGGGCACTGGCCGCGCCGGGACAGTCCAATTCATGGCTTTGGTTCTGGAATGCCTTTATTTTTGGCATTGATTTTATCCTGCTTTCCATAGTATGCTACTGGTGCTATCAACGCTATTTTTGGCAACGTATCCACTTAAATCATAAAATTAATTTTCTATGAACAAAAAATCGTTTTTCTTGAAGGTTTTGGGTTCGGCAGTTTTAATTCTGGTCGGCTTTCTTTTGAGCCTAGGTTGGCAAGAACGTTCGGTTGAGCCCCAAACTGGAACTTCTCTTAAAAGCCAAGAAGCCGCTAGTCAGGCCAGTATAATGATTGATACTGGCAAAGATATTTTAGGCTTTTCCAACGTCAAAATTGAGCCTCAGGACACAGTTTGGTCCGTGCTTAAGCGTTTATCCGAGAGCCAGGCTGAAAAGCTAAAAATCGAAAGCCAGGATTACGGGGAAATGGGTGTTTTAATAACAGCCGTCAATGGCGTCAAAGGCGGAGAGGATGACAAATACTGGCAGTATTGGGTCAATAACGAGTACGCTCAAGTCGCGGCTGACAAACAATCGGTTAATGCCAGGGACGTGATTATGTGGAAATTTACCAGCGCACAGTTTAAAGAGTATTAGAAAATTGTTATATTTAGGACTTACGCGTTTGCCCAAAAAGCGAGTGTCATTGCGAGCGAATGTACTCATGAGCGAAGCCAGCCAGAGGCTGGCCACCCTTTGGGCGGCAATCCCATCTATGTCCAAAAAATGCCTTGTTTTCATCGGAATTGTCTTTACCGCAATAGCCGTCATATCCCGCCTCACCCCTCATCCTTGGAATTTCACGCCAATGGGTGCGTTGTTTATTTTCAGCGGTTTTATCCTGCCGCGTCGTTACTTGGCTTTGCCGCTTCTGGCGCAATTGGCCACTGATTTAGTAATTGGAACTTATGATTGGAGAATAATGGCTTCAGTTTATGGCTGTTATCTAGCAGTTGCTTTTACAGCTTATGCCCTAAAAAGGCGTTACTCGTTTTTCACAATTCTAATAACCAGCCTGGCTGGTTCCCTGGCTTTCTTTTTTATCACCAATGCCGCGGTTTGGCTCTGGAGCGGCATGTATCAGACTGATTTTTCAGGATTAGCCTCGTCGTATTTGGCCGGTATTCCCTTTTTCCGCAACAGCTTGTCTGGCGATTTATTTTATAGTGCGGTTTTCTTCGGATTATACGAGGTTGCTCTCTGGTTCGCCCCCCACCCCCGCCCCGACCTATGCTCGAGGCGGGGGATGGAGATTTGCTCCTCCCTTACGGAAGAGAGCTAGCCGCAGCCGATTGCGGCTTCACTAATATTACAAAGGCTGTAATTTTTATATTTCATGCCCTAGCGGCACATTGTTTTGTCAGAGCAGCGGCGAGGCGGCCTAGGCCAGTCTGGCGGCCCAAAAAAGCCTTCGTCATCTTTAATTTTGCGCACCCCAAGGGCATTTACTGAATTGTCAAAACGTTCACCCATAATCATCACCGTATCGTCTAGTTCAAAGTTACAGCCAAACGGGCAGTTGGTCCTTTCGTCCATCATTATAATCAATGGTTCGCCTTTCTCGGTTTCAATCTGAAAAGAGCTGGTGGCTATGTTATTAACAGTACCTAAATAGACATTATTACTGCGCATCCGGCCATAGCCGCGGTAAAAATCGCCAACCACGGGGAAGGGCGATTTTTTGGATTGTTGATAAAAAGCGCGGTGCATGGGGGTTTTGGCCAAGATAAAACTGCCGGCCAGAACCACCACCAGCGTAGCCAGCCCCAAATAAATTATGGGTCGGTGGTAGGCAAAACTGAATCGTTCCAAAATTAATCCTAGTAATATAATGGAAGCGGCTAAAATCCCGGCCGGCAGGTAAGGGAAGAGCCGGAAGAAGTGAAGCCAGCCCGGAGCTCCAAAATCATGCAAGAACCAACTGCCATTAGCTGGCAGTATAAAGAAGATAAAACTGCACAAGAAAACGGCCAGCGCGCCAAGAGCAGCGAGCAAGGCAATGGTAACCAAAAGGCGCAGCACAAAATACCAGCGCGGTTTCATATTGACTTTGCCGGAAGCAATGCGTTCCAGTATTTTATTCTTTAATGAATTTAGAGATTGGGTCATAGCTTAAAGCCTTGTTTTTGGCAGATAGATTGCAGCGTCTCGCGGCCGCGTTTGAGGCGCACGCCCACGGTGGCCATGGGGACGCGCAATACGTCGGCTATTTCTTTATATGATAATTCTTCAAGATAATATAGAATTAAAATTTCGCGGTATTTCGGCGTTAGTTTGCTTAAACACGATTCAATCATTTCTTTGGCCTCGCGCAGGTGCGTTTGCTGGTCCGATTTTTCCGGGCTCACCGGGTGGGGAAACAGAGTATCAGCGTCAAAAAAGGGCAGCGGTTCTTTGCCTTTCTTTTTGATGGTGTTAATGAATTCATTGTGGGCAATGCGGTAGAGCCAGGAGGAAAGTTTCTTGGTAGCGTCAAAGCTCTGGATATTGCGATAAGCTTTAATAAAAACTTCTTGCACCGCGTCCTCTACGTCTTCGTAGCCAAAAAGGAACTTCCGGCCATAGCGAATCATTTTGGCCTCATAGCGAGCCACTAATTCGCCGAAAGCTTCTTTATTGCCGCTTTGCACTAAAGCGGCAATAACCTCGTCGGTTTTCTCCGGGGGGCTTGGGGTCATAACAATACTACAACAAAGGGCAGTCGCTTATTTGGGAAAGACTGGCCAGGCTTTGCTCGCCCTCGTATTTTTTATCGTTTATAATCCAAGTCGGGTAACCCTGAATGTCTTTGGCGAGGCAGAGTTCTATGTTGTCCGGGCATTCAAGGTATTTTATCAGGCGGAAAGACTTGCCGAACGCCTTTTTTTGATTCTGGCAGTGCAAACACCACTTGGCGCCGTACATCGCTACTCCTTTGTCAGTTAAGCACTGGGCAAAAGAATCCAGCTCGGGATTGGGTTGCCCTCCGGTAGCCACTTGCCAAACTACGGCTACGACAGCCAGTGCGGCTAAAGTAATAATAAAAAAAACTTTTTTCATGGTTTTTCAGCGTTGCTCCGCGAAGATATCCCCTCCAGAGGCGTGCAGGCGCTTCTATTCATCACAGCAATCAACTAACTTATTTACTATGTCCTGGAGAGTCCAGGGTTTTTCGGATTCAGCCGTTTTTTTAAGACCGGCCGTGTCAATCAGTTTTAAACGCAAAGCCCAGAACAAGGCGTACATCTTATAGGCTTGGTCAAAAGTCTGCCTAGCCTCGTCTTTCTTGCCGTCGGTTTGCAGTTTAGTGCCCACTTCAATCAAGCGCATGGTGGTAGCCAGAAGGTGTTTGGTGATGCACCAGGTTTCGCCCTCATGCTTGTCGATGAGCCGAGCCAAAAGATTTTTGCGCATCTCGCGGACTTCGCCCATGAGGTCAAAATATTTGGCTTCTCTGGTTTTCTCGCCAGTAAAAAAGAAATGCTCTTCCAAGCTGATGAGGTTCATGACGGCAATGCTTAAATCTTCCTCGGTTGACAAATCAACAGTGCCGGATTTTTTAGCCTCTTCGATTTTTTTTATCAGGGCTTGAAAATTTTGCTGGTCAAAGTTAGGCATAGGAGTTAAATTATAGCAGAAAAATAATGAGGGCCAAAATCACCATGGCCGCTCCGCCCCAGAGCCGCATTTGGCCGGTTTTGGTTTTTTTCAAATTCTGCACTTTTTCAAATAGCCCAGCATCGCTGGCAATTAAGAGAATTACCGCCAAAGGCAGGACAAAAATCAGATTGTATAATAATAGGTAACCCAAGCCCAGTAAATAGGTGCCTTGGTCGTGAAGCAGGGAGAGCACCATCAAATAAGGCCCGCCAGTGCAGGGAAACTCAAAAATCCCAACCAACAATCCCAAAGAAAAGGCCGTGGGATAAGACGCTTTGGCCATTAAGCGGCCGATGGTTTGGTGGGTTTTTTCGGGGATTTTTAGCTTAACAGGAAAGTTTGGGAAAAAGTGTCCGAGCAAACTAATCAAACCAAAAACGAGCAGCAGCACCGCGCCGACTTTGGACATAATCCGAGGAATGCCAAAAACCTGCATGGCGCCCAAAATTCCCAGGCCAATGAGAATATAAACCAAAAATAGGCCAAAGATGTAAGTGGCGCCAATGCCTAAAATCCGCCCTCGCAAGCTGCCTAAACTAAAAAGAAAAGCAATGGTTAAAAGCAGTATGGAAAAAGCGCAAGGATTGATGCTGTCTATTAAGGCCGCGACAATCAAGAGTAGTGGCAGCCAGGAGCGGGAATCATCGGCTTTAGAAAACAGCGCTGGCCCGATATCGCTGGCCTGTAAAAAAACCACCGCCAGCACGAATAGTATTCCTAAAACAAGCAGTATTTTTTGGCGCATTATTTTTTGGCCTTGTCTTTCATGTCATGGTAGGCCGCTAGATAGAAGATTTCTAACAAGCCGGCGGTGTTAACAATCAGCAAAGCCACGAACCAGCCTATTTGGCGGCGCCGGGAAGCTTTCCAAAGCGCCAAGCCTTTCCAGATAGTTGACCAGAAGAGCAGTATCAGCAGCCAGTAGTAGTTAGAGAGCCAGAAGCCGGGGGAGAATACGAAGTTATTCACTGCCGCGTCTCTTAAGATTTGGCCTATGGTGTTCAACATATTTTTGTTTTACTCCGTCCCGCTTTCAACGCGGAACTCTTTAATAATTAACTAAATCATATTATAAGGCAATAAAATTACATCATTCGGTCGTAATGAAAGCAAACTTTCACTACGACCTTATTTGTAATTATAACATTTTTACAAAAAAAGGTCGATGTGGACAACTGACAGTTATTTTTAATTGACGCTCGGTGGTTTATTTGTCACAATAGAAGCAAACATATTACTTACTTACGCTTAAGCCAACGCTTTAGCCAATAAAAAAAGCAATTTTTTTGATGTTGCCATCGTTCTTGATAAAAAAAAGTAAAAAAAGCCCCAGTTTATTAATTTTAAACTTAATTTTATTATTAAAAATAATTAAATCCCGCTAGGGATTTTTTTGTATAAAAAATATGACTACATTCATCACTAAGGGCTTAAGGAAATTACAACGTTTCCTAACTTGGACAACCGTTATCACGGTTATTACCTGGTCTTTGGGCCCGGCTTTATTTTTAGCCCCGCTGCCGGCAGCCGCGGCCGCGGCCGTTACGGCTGATTCGGTTGGCCTGATTAATGGCAATTTTCCGGGTGCGCCCATTAAAGCCAGTTCAGCCGCCACGGCGATTGTTAAACTAAAAATCAACCCGACCGTGACCACCACTTTGGGGGCAGTAACGGCGGCTTTTTCTTTTAGCGATAGCAAT
>MHKO01000056.1:0-3289 GCA_001818435.1 Candidatus Komeilibacteria bacterium RIFCSPLOWO2_02_FULL_48_11 | reverse complement strand
GGCTCGGCTCTGGCCGCGGCCTTGGCCACCACGACTTTGGCGGCCATTGCCATTGATGATACTTCAGGCGTGGCGCTGTATAAAGACAATACCAGCGGCGGTACGGCTGATGCTTTCGATGGCACTGACACGGTGGTCACGTTAGATACTATTTCCGGCTCGGGCTGGACAGGTATGACATCCACCATCACGCTCACTCCGGCCGCCACCCCGCCGACTTTAACCGCCAACATCAATAATGTTTATTTCTTGGTTATCAAAACTTCGTCCACGGCCGCGAACGGCACCAGGATAGCCGTGACTATTCCCACCACCAGCGTGGCCACGGCCATTGATGTGGCCGGCGTGGGACCAGCCTCGGCTTATACGGCCAATTATCTCCAAGTAGATACCGTAGCGCCGACCATTGCCAGCGCCACTGGCTATGTGGGTGGGACCGGGGTGACGGTTACTTTTAGCGAGCCAGTGCAAAAAACCGGGGGCGGCAATTTGGCTTATACGGCGCCGGGTACACCTTTTACCATTGCCAGTTCGACCATTGCCTCCATCAGCCACACGGCCGGAAGCAATGTGGCTACTTTAACTATGACCCCGGCCTTGGCGACCGGTGATTTGGCCTTGTCTTCGGCCAATACCATCCGCGCCTCTAGCACCACTTCGACCATTACCGATATGGCGGGTAATAATATGACGGCCAGCCCGGTGGCTTTTACCAGTCCTTTGTCTATTACCACGGCCAGTATTCCCAGCACTTACGTGGGCGCGGTTTATGATGCCACGACTCCACTCGTGACTATGGCCGCGGCCGGCGGGGCCAGCGCCAGTTATAGCTGGATTGCGTCTTCAACCAGCCAAACCTTATTGTCCGATTTAGGATTAGCCGTGGTTAATGCCGGGGGCGACGCGGGCAAGATAACCGGCACTGTAGTCAATAAAACCGGTAGTTTTGGCGTGACGTTTGACGTCGGGGATGGCACGGCCACATCTACCAAGAATTTTGTGATTAATATCAGCGCGACTAATGTGTCCAGTGTGCCGGGCATTGCTTCGGTGTCGCCGCCCGGGGCCGGGGTGAGCACGTCTAATTTAACTGTCACCATCACTGGTTCTAACACGAGTTTTACTAGTTCCAGTTTTGTACAATTTTTACTGCCAGTCGGCGTCTTTGGCACTAATGGCATTGCCACCAGTACGGTAACGGCCGTGAGCGCTACTTCTTTGACGATTGTGGCGACCATTGACGCCGGAGCCACGCAGGGCAACCGTGATTTAAAAATCACCACCGGCACGCAGACCGTATTTTTGCCCAATGCTTTCGGCATTGGCGCGGCCGCGGGCGCGGGTTTGAGCTTACAGTTCCCCTCGAGCGGCGCCACCGGCGTGCAGATTCCGCCAGGCTTCAACTTTACGCCCAGCGCTAACACGAGCTTCATTGCCGCGACATCCGCCGCTTATCGCGTGACCGTTAAGTCGACTTCTGATTTTTCCGGAACCGCGGTTTGGGATTACGCGTTCCCCAAGCCGAACGCGGATTTTTCCAATGGCAGCCATTGTAATGCCTCCAGTTGCAATTTGACCTATGGCGCCGGCGCGTTTAAGATAATCAGTCAGCCCGGACCATTAAACCCCGGGGCCACTTATTATTGGAATGTGCGCACTTACTCGGTCAGCACGGATTTATTATCAGCCACTGACACGCAAGTGCCGTTGGAAGGCGCGGCCAGCCGCAGTTTTACTATTTCCAACTCCATTGCCGACACGGCGCCGCCGACCATTGCCCATCGTCCGGTATTCCAGGCCACAGCCTCGACTGACGCCAATCTGTACGCGCGCGTCATTGATAACCTGGCCAATGCCTCCACTACGCCGGCTTTAGTGTCAAAAATTTTTTATTGCGCGGGCGCGGGCTGTACGCCGTCTTCAAATGCCACCGGCACCTCGGTCGGATCTGGTTATTATAATTTCACTGTTCCGGCGGCTACCGTCAGTTCGGCCGGGACGATTATCCGTTATTATTTGCGGGCTGATGATGGCACTAACTTAAGCTATGCTAGCAGCGGCGGATCAGCCACTTCCACGCCGCCGTATCAATTAACATCGGCCACGGCCGGCAGTTCCGCCAGTATAGCCGGCACGGTTAAAGATTCCTCCAATGTTAATCTAGCCGGGGCCTTGGTGTTTGCGGAAGGATCGGCTTTTGTGGCGGCCACCAGCGCGGCTAATGGCACTTTCACCTTTGGCAGCAGTAATTTATTGGCCGGGACTTATGATTTAGTGGCGCTTAAGAATGGTTACGCGGATCGCTCTATGACTGGCCTGCCCACCGGCGCTACGGGACTGGTCTTTAGTTTGCCGGCTGGGGGGGGCGGAGGTTTTGGCGGGGATTCCACCCGGCCGCGCATTAAATTCCACGGACCCATGGATGGCATGAATGGCATTCCGGGCGGGGATTCCAACTTTAAAATTTTCGTGGTGTTTGATAAAACCATGAGCCAGTCCGCGGTGGCCACTTCCACCACCATGACCGTGAAAGAAATTAATCCGGCGACCGGCGATACCACGGACATTACCACCAGCAAGGGTTCTTGGGCCTATTACACCAGCGCTCCGCCGGGGGGTACGCCTTTGCCGCCAGAGGCCAATATGGCGGTCTGGTCATTCTCCGGCTCCAATAATTTTGGCGACGGCAAGACCATTGCCGTGACTGTGACGCCCAATGTGACGGATACGGCCGGCAACGCGGTGCAGGGCAACCAGTCGGACGGCAGTTACGTGTTTTCTTTTGTCACTGGTTCCACCGCCAATTTTACCGGCTTTAATACCACCACCGGCGGATTTTCCGGGGGCGGCACTTTTGGCTCCGGCGCTTTTATGCCGCCGCGCGTAATCGGCACCACGCCTCCGCCCGGCGGCTTTGCCGTGCCCACCAACACCAAAGTGGTTATAAACTTCTCGGACGCCATGGCTGACGATGATGGCAGTTATATCCTTAAGAATTACGTTAAGCTCTTTACTGTGTCCGGCACCACCGAGACTGACATCAGTTCCACGGCTTTGAGCACCGTGGCTTTGGATAGCGCCAAACTGAACGCCACCGTCACTTTGAGCAATTCTTACAACAGCGGCGCGTTCGCGGCCAGCTCCAGTTATCGCCTTAAAGTTTTGGGCGGAGCCAAAGCCTCGAGCGGCATGACTCTGGCCCAGCCCGGGCAAGAAGCCACCATGATGTTCACGGCTGATTTTAAGACCGGCACCGGCGCGGATACGGATAATCCGGCCGTGGTCGGAG
>MHKO01000055.1:5121-9923 GCA_001818435.1 Candidatus Komeilibacteria bacterium RIFCSPLOWO2_02_FULL_48_11 | reverse complement strand
TTGGAGACGCCTATTCAAAAACAGGCTCAATTATGGGAATTTTAACGAGACACTAATGATCCAGAGATATTAAAATTTGTTGACTGGATTAAAAATAAACCGATGGATTTTAGGATTAAAGTGAAAAGACAGTATAAATGAACAAGCTCATCACTATCCTCGGCCCAACAGCCAGCGGCAAATCAACGCTGGGTATTGAGCTGGCTAAAGAATTTGATGGCGAGATTGTGAGCGCTGATTCACGCCAGGTTTATCGCGGCCTGGATATTGGCACTGGCAAAGTCACTCTAGAGGAACAAAAACTAGTCCCCCATCATCTTTTGGACGTTGTTGAGCCAATGGGTAATTTTTCATTGGCCCATTATCAAAAATTAGCTTTTGCGGCGATTGACGGCATTATCAAGCGCGGCCAACCCGCCTCCTCGGCGGGCAGGCTCCCCTTTCTGGTGGGCGGCACCGCGCTTTATATTTACGCGGTTGTTGATAATTATAACTTAAGTAATGTCGGGCCAAACGCAAAACAGCGACAAGAACTGGAACGATTATCAACCACTGAACTTCAGGCCATCCTCTCTCACCACACACATCCTCCCATCCTCACCTCCTCCGACTACCAAAACCCCCGCCGCCTCATCCGCGCCATTGAAAAACTCGAAGCCGGGGCGCCGCTCCGAGCTGAAAAAAATCCAGCGCGCTACAATTCACTCTTGCTCGGCATAGACATTCCGCGCGAAAAACTTTATAAAAAAATTGACCAGCGAGTGGATGAAAGAATTAAACAAGGCATGATTGAAGAAGTCAAGCGCCTGCGCCAGAGCGTAGCAGACGACAAGCTACTAGGTTTTGGCTTGGAATATCGCTTTATCACCGAATATCTGCTTGGACGCTGGCTTTCCCAAGAAGCCATGCTCGCGCGCCTCAAAACCGCAAGCCACGCCTTTGTTAGACGGCAACTGACTTGGTGGCGCAAGGATAAAAGAATTGTTTGGATTAGAAACTTGGACCAGGCTAAACCCAAAATAACAGACTTTTTAAAATAAAAAAAGAGCCAGCCGGAGAAAATTCTCTCCGACTGGCCATAAAGAGGTGCAACCGCGCTGTCTTACTTTTGCGGCCAACACACCTTGGCCGCTTTCTCGCCGGTCAAGTTGCACAAGACCTCTAGAAGGCGCTCGGCCGCGAGCCTCCTATCTTCATCAGTCAGCTGACTGATGTGAGTGGGCGGCGCCTGCCGCGGGTTTTTGCCTTTTCCCAGCGGGAAAAGGCAGTGAGCATCTTCAAGACGCATTGCAGTGGCCATATCTAGTCTCCCCCTTTCTAGATTCCAGCGATCTCTCGTCTTCTCATTAATGGCAAGTGTTTGTCACAATGCGGACACAACTGGTCACGCCGCGCTACTTTTGGATTAATATAAAACGGCCGAAACCAGGCATTACCAAACACTTTTTTACAACGTGCATACTTGCATTCTGGACAAATTTCAACCACTACTTCTTCAGCGCTAGTCATAACCGTCTCCCCTACGGTTAAGAGTGGATTGACAATGTTCAACTTCAAGGTGCAAAAAAATAACCCCCTGATTAGGGAGTTATTTTTCTGAATTGAAGCGGAAAAATAGATTTTTTACCCGCGCGAGCGCGGGTGATGAAACATTTCTTTTTCTGGACAGAGTATTTTTTCATCCCTGCTATAATATCACCAATCAGAATTAGACGCAAATAGGCCTGTGGATATCTTTTTTTAACCGTCATCCTGAGGCGAAGCCGAGTTGAAGTCGGCCAGAGGCCGACCAGCCTCTGGCTGGGATCTCATGGTTTATCGCTGGGATCCCTCCACTCGCCCTGCTGGGCTCGGTCGGGATGACGACTAGCCTAGTTTATTTTTCAGTAATTCCTGCACCGCCGCCGCATCGGCCTTTCCGTGAGTCTGTTTCATCACCTGGCCGACTAGATATTGCAAAACCGCTTCTTTGCCAGAGCGGTACTGTTCAACTTGTTTGGGATTATCAGCTATGATTTTATCAATAATACCTTCTAGACCTTCCTGCCCTAACATTTGCCCCAAATCTTTGCTTTCCATTATTTCAGTCGGGCTTTCGCCTGATGACAACACTTCCGACAAAATGGCTGCCGCGTTAGTGGAATTAACTTTGCTTTGATAAACCAAAGTAATGAGTTCAGCCATATTCTCCGGCGTGATATCCGACAAAGTTCTGCTTGCTTTATTCAAAGCGCCTAATAATTTTGAAAGCACCCAACCGGCCACCAGTTTGGATAATTTGGCTTTGTTCTTTTCCCAAATTTCCTCGGCTGAACCCTCCTCGCCAGAGCTTTCCAGCCAACCCAAAAGTTCGGATACGACTTTTTCCACGAAAGATGCCAAGGCTTTGTCCTGGGAAATAATTTTGGCGTCTATGCTATTGAATCCGTATTGCTTAATAAATCTCTGCCGCAATGCGGCTGGCAGTTCCGGCAGTTCAGCTTTAATTTTCTCCACCCAGTCCGGCGAAAAATCCAACTCCGGAATGTCCGGCTCTGGGAAATAACGGTAATCATTGGCTTCTTCTTTTATACGCTGGACAATGGTTTTGCCAGATTCATCCCAGCCCCGCGTGCCCTGAACCTCGGGCGCTTGGCCAGTCTCTTCCCACACCTTTGTCTGGCGCATGATTTCGTAAGCCAGCGCCCGCTCCGCGGCTTTGAATGAGTTTAAATTTTTAATTTCGGTCTTAGGATACAGAACCTCCCCCTCCTTTACCAAGGAGGGGGTTGGGGGGTGGTCATGAGAGGACATGGGCCTCATTGATATATTAGCGTCGCAACGCAAATGACCTTTTTCCATGTCTGCTTCGGAAACACCCAGATAGCGCATAGAGAGGCGCAACTCGCGCAAAAATTCGCCGGCCTCTTCCGGCGTGCGGATATCGGGCTCGGTCACGATTTCCATCAAAGGAGTTCCGCCGCGGTTAAAATCCACAAATGATTCGCCTTTGTCGTTGTGGAGTAATTTGGCCGCGTCTTCTTCCAAATGCAAACGGTGGATGCGGATTTTTCTCTTCTCGCCATTCAAAATAATTTCTAGATAACCATTTATCCCAATTGGCTCGTCATATTGCGAAATTTGATAGGCCTTGGGTAAATCAGGGTAAAAATAATGCTTGCGGTCGAATTTGGAATGGCGCGGGATCTCGCAATTCAAAGCCAGAGCGGATTTGACTGACCACTCAATCGCCTGTTCGTTCGGCACTGGTAAAGTGCCCGGGTGCCCAAGGCAGACCGGGCAGACCGTGGTATTTGGCGGCAAATCCTCGCCCTTATTTGAGCACGAGCAAAACATCTTGCTCTTGGTTTTCAGTTGGACGTGGATTTCCAAACCTATGATATTCTCTAATTTCATACGCACTGTCATCTCGAGGCTTAAATGAGGGGATCCTCTCCGCCTTCGCTGAAGCTACGGCGGACAGGTCGCCCCGCCGTAGCATTATAAGGTTTGGGGCTGCAAGCCCTCCGAAGCTTTAGCGTAGGAGGGCTCGGGATGACAATAAAATCTTACCACAAAAAAACGCATAAAAAAAGACGGGTAAGAATCCAAGGATTTTTACCCGCCAACAAACGCTCCGTGGCCCGCTTCAGCGCAACGCCTGAAGTTGGCCACAATGAGCTCTCCGGAGCGAGGTGGTGTATTTGAGATACCATGCTCCAAAGAGGAGCGCAAACACTGCCTCTACTCCAAAAAAAGAGGCAACCAGAGCGGCCAGCAGGTTCCAATCATATGCCAGCCACAGCATGGCTGCTACTGGCAACCAGAGAGCGCTGGTTGCCAAAATGAATAGAGCGCCAAGCATTTTATCACCTCTTTATCTAGTGAAGTCCCGGCGGCTCTTCGTCAAAGCCTAGGAAAGTTCCGATGATGAGTGCGGTCAGGTATCCGAACAGCAACCCGGCCGCAATCACGCCCCAAAACACAATGGCGGATTTTATGCTACAGCAAGAAATAATCGCCGTAACAATAAATCCGACAAACACGACTTCTGGCGCATACTCCCTTAGTTGCACGATTTGCATAGCGCACCTCCTTGTTGCAAGCCGAAACTGAAGCCCTATCCAAACTTCGGACAAGGATCTAATCCTATGAACTTATGAACTCTGGAGTGGGAGCACGCTCAAAAACTCTTGAACCTGCCTGCGGATACTATCGGCCTGCAGCCCTGCTAAACCATCCTCGATCTTGAGCGCCTCAATCGCTCCCGGCCGAATCTGCGACGCCACGCGGTTCCCGCCACTGCCTAAATTGAGCATTTGCGCCACCGCATCTGCCACATGGACGATGTTGGCGAGCCGGTCCGCGTCGCTCGCGCAGGAGCTTAAAGGCTTATGGTGTTTGCCGATTGCCACGCAAATCTCCGCGGGCAGAGCCCATCGCTCCGCCAGGTACTGCCCGATAAACGCGTGGTTCGTGCCGAGCGTTTCTTGCTCTGCTTCAAGCATTGAGCACGAATGCTCGGCCATATAAGCAAGCACATCGCTGAACTGGGGCGCAAAATGAGCCAGTAGAAACAATTTTCCAACATCATGCAGAATGCCCGTGGTGAACGCGGCAGGAGTTACACTCCGGTCCTTTAACCGAACTTGATCAGCGATCGCGCGGGCAATAATGCCGCAGGCTATGGAGTGTTTCCAAAAGTCCTGCCACCGAAACCCGCGCACTTGCGAAACATTCCGCATGGATTCAAGCGCTACCACCACGCTCACCGCGCTGTGCACCTGCTCCAGACCTATCATTCTCACAACCGAGAGCACTTC
>MHKO01000055.1:3779-5091 GCA_001818435.1 Candidatus Komeilibacteria bacterium RIFCSPLOWO2_02_FULL_48_11 | reverse complement strand
CACTCACTGCAACGTCAGGGTCGTCAGGATTCTGCGTGCACGCGAGTATTTTACCAAGCACTGCCTTGGGATCCGGAAGCTCGGTTATGGAATTCAGAAGCAGTCGCATGCGTCGCTTCCAATCCTCTGGGGCGAATGTCCGCCGCTCCGAAACAATCTTCTCCACGGACTCAAGCAGCTTGCGGGCTCCATACGGCCTAATAACGTAGTGCATCGCGCCTATCGCGATGCACTCTCTGACCGTACTGCTCGATTTATCCTGCGAAACAACGAGCACCGCAGGATGGTGCGGAACAGCTCCGTTGCCCTGCAAACATAAAAGCTTAATAAACCCGATACCATCGTTGATGTTCTCAATAGTGGTATTGGTTATGACGAGATCAAACGCTGTTGTGCGCAGGCCCGCAAGCGCTTGTGTAACGGTGTCACACGTCGTTACCACATACCCGCCTATAGCGGTAAGGATTAAATCGAGCGCACGGCGTTCTGTCTCGTCTGGCTCAACCACTAGAACTGTTCCCATATTCCTATTATTCTCTGCCATTGCCTTGTCCTCCCCGACTAAAAATTGGACTACGTTTTCAAGGACCAAAAAAAGGCTAACTGTCTCCTTGCTACCATATTTCAATTACTTTGTCAACTCAAAAAAAGTAAATTTATATTTCCCATTATCCACAGTTTTTTGCGACAAGACTCTGGAAAATTCACTATATTCAGAAAAAAACGTGTCAGCCTCAAATTGACCCTCAACCACCGTAAGGTAGAGCTTGTCAGCCAAGGGCATGGCCTGCTCATAGATTTGGCCCCCGCCAATGACAAAAATTTCCTCTTGATCCTTGCCCGCCGAAGAGGCGGGATATTTCTTGGCTTCCTCTATCGCCCGCTCGATGGAATCAACCACAATACACCCCTCGGCTTTATAATCAGCATTGCGCGTGATGATAATGTTCGTGCGCCCAGGCAGGGGCTTGCCGATTGACTCAAACGTCTTGCGGCCCATAATGACCGGATGCCCGGTGGTTATTTTTTTGAAATGCGCGAAATCCTCCGGGATGTGCCAGGGAATTTTACCATTAGACCCAAGCTCTCTATTTTCTCCAATGGCAGCAATTATAGATACGATTGGTTTCTTCATCTGCGTTAATCCGCTTCTATACCGCAATCGGCGCCTTAATGGCCGGATGCGGGTTGTAGCCCTCCAGCGTAAAATCCTCGAATTTAAAACTAAAAATATCTTTCACCTCGGGGTTAATCTTCATTTTGGGTAATTGACGCGGCGTGCGCGACAGCTGTTCTTTAACTTGCTCAAAAT
>MHKO01000055.1:3534-3698 GCA_001818435.1 Candidatus Komeilibacteria bacterium RIFCSPLOWO2_02_FULL_48_11 | reverse complement strand
GCTCCGCTGATACATCTGGCATGATAATTTTCCGTTCGCCACATAAAACTGAAACATGGTGTGGCATAAGGGCGGGGCCGCGGTTTTGGATTTAACCAACTGCTGAATGTCAGCCACATTCCAAGCCGCGACAATCAAACGCCGCGAATCCGGGCTTTTGCGAA
>MHKO01000055.1:2319-3511 GCA_001818435.1 Candidatus Komeilibacteria bacterium RIFCSPLOWO2_02_FULL_48_11 | reverse complement strand
TGGTTGATGACGGTGGCATCCGGAGAGAGCCAGCGCACCCATTGTTTGCCATAGACTGGCCCCAAATCGCCCCATTTTTGCGCGAACGCCTCGTCAGTTTTAATTTGCTCAATAAACTCGGCCATCTTGCTTTTCCAAGCCTCGGAATACATGGGATATTGGCCAGCCAGATTATTAGCCTCCAAATAGGTTTGGAACGGCCACTCATTCCAAATTTTCACGTCATTCTGCACCAGATAGCGGATATTGGTGTCGCCTTTCAAAAACCACAACAGCTCGTGGATGATAGCGCGCAGAAAAACTTTTTTGGTGGTTAAAAGAGGAAACCCGTCCGCCAGATTGACTCGCATCTGGTAGCCAAACACGCTGCGCGTGCCAATGCCGGTGCGGTCGGATTTATCCGTGCCATTATTCAGGATATGCTGGAGGAGGTCAAGATATTGCTTCATATGACATACTACAGATTACAAATCTTTTACAGATATACAGATATACTATTAAATTGCGATACGCGATTTATTACGCACATTACATTTAAACATAACATCTGTATATCTGTACTTTATCTGTAATCTGTAGTATGTCATAAAATTATCCGCGCTTTCTCCCAAATAAAATCATGAATATTCTCAACCGGCTGATTGGCATCAATCTTAATCCAGCCATACTCCTCCCCTAATTCCAAATGCGCCGCTCGGACGCGATTGATTAAATCTAAATCTTCCTCATGGCGATGATTCTTTTCCGTTGATTCCAAAAAACGATTGCCATCAAACAAAAAAACCAAATCTTCCCGAATTAATCCCTTATTTAATCTAACTAAAAATTCCTTATCCACGCCAGCGCCAACTCCCCAGGCCACGCTCGTTGCCCAGTAATCTTCGGCCACGACAAAAATGCCGTTTTCCAATTTCTGTTTGAGGGTTGGCTGATAATGATATTTATTGACAGCCGCCACCAACTGAAACTCTCGGGGAGATAAATTATATGGATTGCCATGCCGCAAATAATCATTAAACATTGGACCATCCGGCATCTGATCATAAATTGGGTATTTAATGTATTCTACTTGGCGGCCGTGCTGATTTATTTTATCCACTAATAATTTAGCTTGAGTGGATTTACCCAAGTTATTAATGCCGTATAAAACTATAAATTTACCAACACTCATAATATTTTGTCATTGCGATCC
>MHKO01000055.1:2141-2300 GCA_001818435.1 Candidatus Komeilibacteria bacterium RIFCSPLOWO2_02_FULL_48_11 | reverse complement strand
GGCTCGCGATGACGGTTTTATTATTACCCTGTGCTGCCAAACCCGCCGCGGTCGGCGCGGTTCATGGTTTCCACCTCCTCAAATTCCGGCTTGGCAATAGCCAGGAACACGCCCTGAGCCACTCTTTCTCCTCTTTCCACGACAACCGGCGCATCAGTC
>MHKO01000055.1:1875-2130 GCA_001818435.1 Candidatus Komeilibacteria bacterium RIFCSPLOWO2_02_FULL_48_11 | reverse complement strand
TTGCAATAGGATTTCATCGCCATCGCCGCAATAGTCCTGATCAATGAATCCGGCCGTAACCAGCAACCCTTTCTTTTTAGCGGTTGAAGAACGGTCTTTGACAAACAGCATATAACCCTCGGGCACGGCCACCACTGTGTTTGATGGAATCCGGCCAACGCTACGCGGCTCAATCGTCGTGGTGGCGCGCCCAATAAAATCAAAAGCCACCGCGCCTGATGTTTCGTATTTGGGGAGAGGCAGGGACTTGTCTAT
>MHKO01000055.1:1071-1722 GCA_001818435.1 Candidatus Komeilibacteria bacterium RIFCSPLOWO2_02_FULL_48_11 | reverse complement strand
AAAGCTTGTCAATTTGTAAATTTGTAGTTGATTCGTATATTCGTGGGTCTATACCCAGGTTTGCTTAAAATGCTTTGATAATTTCGGCCCGACGCCGGTATAGCTGGAGCCAATGGCTTGGCTGTACAGTTTGGCCGGCTTCTCCAGCATCCGCTCATACACCATTTTACAGATAATCTGGCCGTCTGTTAAGCGGAACGGCACGTTGTGCGCCCGCACCTCTAAAACCGCGGTTGAGCCGCCCTGGCTAAACCCAAAAGCCGGGTCAAAAAAACCGGCATAGTGCGAGCGCATCTCCCCGGATGAAGCGTCGTAGGAAGCCATCTCGCCGGCAAATTCCGGCGGAAAGCTCACCCGCTCGCGGCTGGCCAACAAGTAGAAATTATTCGGCACCAGTATCAATTCTCCGTTCTTGGGCCTGGAGATGGGCTCCCAAAAATCCGAGGGCTCATGGGTGCCGCGGGCAGCTAAATCAACGGCTTTGGTAGCGTCTTTCTTGGCCCGAAAACCAACAATTTCGCGGCTGGCTAAATCCACAGTCAGCATCAAGCCGCCATCGCCAATCACCAGTTCCTCCTGCAGCAAAGGCACGCCCTGGCTTGAGAACAAGAGCCCGTCGCGGGTATGCGCCAAGCGCAAATCAGCTGACCG
>MHKO01000055.1:0-1046 GCA_001818435.1 Candidatus Komeilibacteria bacterium RIFCSPLOWO2_02_FULL_48_11 | reverse complement strand
AAACGCACTTGGTTGCACGACAAGCCGGGATGAATCTTGACCACAAAGTCAAGCGGCATCACCTCCAAGTACAGCGGCCCTTTGTAGCGCGGCGGAATGTAATCAAACCGCGGCGAGCCGTCAACCAAAAGCCGGACAAACAAACCCACCCGGCCAATGGAGCTTTTGGGGTTGGCATGGCCGTAAATGCCTGGGGCCAAATCCACGTACTCGGACAAAGGAATAATGTAGGCTGAATTGGGTTCCAAAATCGTGCCCGGCTTTAATTCAAAATCATAAAGCGTGCGCTCTTCCAAGATGTCGGCAATGCGCTCATTGGGCTTGGGCAAAAACGAGGAGCTGATGCGGTGCACGCGGTTGCCAAGCGTTAAATCCAAACTCGCGGGCTGAATCTGGTTTTCCGCAATCAGGCGGCTTGAAAAAACCATGGGCCGAACCCCAAAAATCATGTCTTTTATTTTTTGATACGGCAGGGTCATACTAAACAAACTACAGATTACAAATCTTTTACAGATATACAGATATACCATAAAACTGCTATAGACGATTCTTTACGCGCATTACATTTGAATATAATATCTGTATATCTGTACTTTATCTGTAATCTGTAGTAGTTGTTAAAATAACGAATTCCCTCCGCCTTGGTTAATATAGTTTATCAAACTTAAAACAAAAACAAAACTAGACAAAACGGCCCGATTCTGTCGTCAAAGCGGGCTTTTAATCCGCTTCAAACTCGGATTAGTCACTTGCGTGTAAATTTGCGTTGTCCTGATGTTTTGGTGCCCTAACAATTCCTGCACATAGCGCACATCTGTCCCATTTTCCAAAAGATGCGTGGCAAAACTGTGGCGCAAAGAATGGAATGTGGCTGATTTTTTGATGCCCGCTTTTTGCAAAGCGCGCTGAAAAACCAACTGGGCCGTGCGTTCGGTCAGTTTGCCGCCGCGCTCGCTGGCAAACACATATTCATCCCCCTCCCGGCCGGCCACCATGCTGATAATTTTATTTTTCAATTTTTCCGAAAAAATCGTCACCCGATCTTT
>MHKO01000054.1:5212-6368 GCA_001818435.1 Candidatus Komeilibacteria bacterium RIFCSPLOWO2_02_FULL_48_11 | reverse complement strand
TCAAGGCTAATTGACGGGCAATACCCGGATTATCAGCAAATTATTCCCAAAGAATTTTCTAGCCAAGCGATAATTGAGCGCAGCGAGCTTTTAAACGTTATCCGCGCGGCCGCGGTTTTCAGCAATAAAACCAATACGATAAAGTTTTCTTTGAGCGACGGCGAAATTGAAGTTTTATCTCAAGACGCGGACCTGGGAGAAAATAAATCAAAATTAGCCGCCGAGACTAAGGGTAAAAAGGTAGTTATTGATTTTAACTATCGGTATTTGCTTGACGGGCTTGGAAATATAAATACAAAACAAATTTTCTTGGGATTAATTTCCGATGCCAGTCCCGCAGTGATGAAACCGGTGGGGGACGAATCTTATATCTATTTAGTAATGCCGATCAGGGCCAATTAAAATGAGCTGGACTTCAATTTCTTGGGTTATTCCAAAAAAAATAAAACAATTTGGGATAGAAAGACTTTTTCAATTTTCGGATCTGAAAAATGAATGGGACGCTATTTTGGCCAAAACCGCCGGTGATAAATTTAAAAATAAATCAAAACCCATAAATTTAAAAAACGAAGTTTTGGTGGTGGACTGTTTAAATTCTGTTTGGGCTAACGAATTAAGATTAAGGGAAATCAGGATTCTGGAGGAAATAAAAAATAAAAACAGCCAGCTGAAAATTAATAAAATAAGTTTTATCAGCTAAATTTTCATCTTTTGTAAAGAGGGGTTAAGGGAGATAAAAAATAAAATAAAGCCAATAAAAAACCGCCCATAAAATGTGAGGCGGTTTTTTATTGGCCTGGAAATTGCATCATAGTTCGATAGTCCAGTGTATGAAACTATTGGTGTATAAACACTATAAACACATTACTGTTTTTATTTTATCCGCTGTTTTATCGGTTTATATAAATCGTAATTTTTTCTTCCTGCCGATTAAACGCTTGGTCGTATGCTCTGACCATTAAATCCGCCTGGCCGTTTTGGACGCTGGAAGGGATAGTGTAGTCAATTTGGTATGGCGCGGCCATGGTTGAGCCGACAAAGACATTATTTATGAAAAAATCAACTTGTTTAACGCCCAGCGGCGCGGTTATATTTGTCTGAATTGACATTTTTGACTGGGTAATGGTTTGGCTACCAGACGGGTAAATAATTTGAA
>MHKO01000054.1:4833-5176 GCA_001818435.1 Candidatus Komeilibacteria bacterium RIFCSPLOWO2_02_FULL_48_11 | reverse complement strand
TATTGCGGGTCATCACTGGGACTCGTTGGCCAGGCGCCCTGCGGATCGTCTTTATTGACGGAATATAAAACGGAATGAGTTGATTGGACGGTTTTTTCTTCTATCAGGTCCGGCGGTGTTTGGTTGGTGGCGAGAGCCCCTGAAATTTTATCAATTTTAACGGTTTGGGTTGATAAATAAGAACCATTAAGCATTGATTTTGTGGTTTGAATCGGGTCGGGTTTGGTAAATTGTTCAATATTTTTGGGCAGGCAGAAGGCGTTGGCTATGGCAGTGTCGCAATCAGTTTTTAATGAATAGGCTTGTTTTATAAACGCGTGCCACAAGGGTCCGGCCGCGGCCA
>MHKO01000054.1:4171-4824 GCA_001818435.1 Candidatus Komeilibacteria bacterium RIFCSPLOWO2_02_FULL_48_11 | reverse complement strand
AGAAGGCGTGTAGCCAAGCGTCCAGGCGTCGCGATATTTTTGGGTGGTGCCGGTTTTGGCGGCCACGGGGCGGTCCGAAAAATATAAAGCGGAGTTGGCGCCAAAGATGGGGGTTCTGGCGTTGTTGTCGGACAGAATATCGGAAATTAGGCGCGCAATCTGCGGTTCCATAACTTTTTTAGGATCGCTTTTATATTCTTCCAAAATATCGCCGGATTTATCTTCTATTTTTAGAATTGACGTTTTATCGTTCTTAACGCCCTCGTTGGCAAATACGCCATAGGCCGCCACTTCATCCAATAATTTTACTTCGCCGCCGCCCAGCACCAACGATAAGCCGTAATAATTTTCATTAAGAGAGGTTATGCCCATATCTTTGGCGGTTTTAATAGTGTCGTTAATTCCGGCCAGATATAGCATTTGAACCGAGGGGATATTGAGAGATTGCGCCAGGGCTTCGCGCGCAATAAGCGGGCCGCGGAACTTATCATCATAGTCGCCGGGATGATAGCAGTCCAGGCCGTATTGGTCTTTGTCCTGGTTCGCGTCCGCGGGGCAGTTGGGGTTAAATTCGGTCGGTGTATCAAAGAGCACGGTGTCGGGCGTAAAACCCTTGGTAAAGGCTGTGGCGTAGGCGAAAGGCTTAAAAGAAG
>MHKO01000054.1:3960-4159 GCA_001818435.1 Candidatus Komeilibacteria bacterium RIFCSPLOWO2_02_FULL_48_11 | reverse complement strand
CGCGGCCGCTAAGGCCGCGTTGCTCGCGCCGTCTTTTTTCTGGTTGGCTTTGGCGCCATCGCTTATGATTTGTTCGGCCGCCTGCTGTAAATCCCAATCAAGAGTGGTATAAACCTTCAGCCCTTGTGTTTCCACCGCGTCTCGGCCGTATTTATTTTCAATATATTCTTTAATATACATTACAAAATGGGGGGCTTTA
>MHKO01000054.1:3283-3942 GCA_001818435.1 Candidatus Komeilibacteria bacterium RIFCSPLOWO2_02_FULL_48_11 | reverse complement strand
GCAAATTTCAAGGGTTCTTTTTTGGCAGCATCGGCGTCTGGTTTGGAAATATAGCCAAGCTCCGTCAGGCGGTTTAAAATATATTCTTGTCGGGTTTTAAGTTCGTCCAAATGCGAGCCGTAGGGCGAAAGTCGGCTGGGTGCTTGGGGGAGAGCGGCTAAAATCGCGCTTTCCGCCAGAGTCAAATCTTTGGCGGACTTGCTGAAAAAAGTTTGCGCCGCCGCTTCAATGCCGTAGGTGTTTGAACCGTAGGGCACCTGGTTAAGATATAAAGTTAAAATTTCGTTTTTGGAATAGCGGCGCTCCAGTTCCAGTGCCAGCACTAATTCTTTTATTTTCCGCGCCCAGGTGCGGTCGTCAGATAGCACGGCTTTTTTGATGAATTGCTGAGTGATGGTTGAGCCGCCCTGGGAAATTTTCCGGCCAATGATATCGTAAAGCGCGGCGCGTAAAATACCTCTTGGGTCAACTCCGATATGGTTATAAAAATTGGCATCCTCGGCGGCTACCGCCGCGTATTTGGCGTTATCGGGAATCTGGTTGGAGTTGACAATAGTTCTTTTTTCTTCGCCGTGGATATCGTAAAGAATAACTTTGCCCGTGCGGTCAAAAATTTTAGTGGATTCGTTAATTTGCCGTTCATTAAGCTGGCTGAGGCT
>MHKO01000054.1:410-3263 GCA_001818435.1 Candidatus Komeilibacteria bacterium RIFCSPLOWO2_02_FULL_48_11 | reverse complement strand
TGAGCAGTGGCCGTAACCATCTCCAGGTTGGCTTTTTGCGCGGGCGATAAAAATCATTCTTTCTCATTGCAGATAATTATGGCAAAAATTCGCGGATTTTACAAGAATTTATACCGCGGATAAACGCGGCAGTTTCCTTTCTTTCGTAAAAAGGGGTTTGTCTCGCCGAAGCTTATAGCGAAGGAGGGTAGTCAGCGGGGATTTAGTTTTTATTTATATTTTACATCAAAAACCTATATCACATTATTGTTGCTATAGCTTACATAACGTGATATGATTTTTCTATCGGAAGTTAAAAATAAAAACCCCGCATTTCTCGGGGCTTTTATTTTTATGTAAAATCTTGGTTACTTTATCTCCTCGCCTTCTTCAATGCCATCATCAATAAGATCGTCATTGTCCACGTCCGGGTCATCAATGCTATCAACTTCATCAGTATTATCATTGCCATCGTCGGTCGCATCATCACTCTTTTTAGGGTTCAGATCGTCGTCTTCCGGGTAAAAAAATTGGTTCGTCATTTTTAAAATATTTAAAAATTATTTTAGATAACATTTCGACCTTTGAAATGTAGAAAGTTTTTCCGTGCCGTTATTTTATTTTAATATAAAAATGATGTCAATAGACGGAGGCTGGGGATAATTGTTAGTTAAGTAATAGTTCTATATTTTTCTTTCCCCTCAGACGAAGGGGAGATTGCCCGTCTTGACTTGTGTCGAGTGAGACGGGAGAGGGGGTGATGAAAAAAATCTAACACTACCTCACCTCAATCCCCTCCTTAACTGAGGAGAGGAGGCAGACAAGAATAATTGTTTTTTTATCTCAACGAATGAGCGCAACAAACCGCCACAGCCAGGGCGTCGGCCGCGTCGTCGGGCCGGGGGACTTCTTTTAAATTTAAGACAACTTTGACCATTTGCTGCATCTGTTTTTTCTCGGCCCGGCCGTAGCCGGTGAGGGCTTGTTTAACTTGCAGGGGAGTATATTCGTAAATTTTTAGTCCCTGCTGGGCCGCGGCCAGCAGGATGACGCCGCGGGCCTGGCTGACTTTAATGGCGGTTTTCAAGTTTTTAAAAAAGAAAAGTTCTTCCACCGCGATGATGTCGGGTTGGTGCTCTTTAATGAATTTGAGCAGTTGTTTATACAGGTCGTTAAGACGCGCGGCCGTAGTGTCGGCGGCGTTCGTAGTCAGGCAATCGTAACATTTGACCCAAGTTTTTTTGTTTTTGTATTCTATGAGCCCTAAACCGATTTTAGCGGTGCCGGGATCAATGCCGAGAATTAACATAGGGGGATAGCGACTGGCGACTAGGGATTAGTAAAAATACGAATTTTCTAGTCGCTATTCGCTAGTGGCTAGTCGCTAATGTTCGTATAAACCTCATTCACATCCTCATGCTCATCCAATGCTTCAAAAAGTTTGGCCAGCTTTTCTTTGGCTTTTTGGTCTTCTATTTTAATTTCATTTTTTGGCGACCAGACCAACGAACTTCCCTCGGCTTTGATATTTTTTTCCAGTAATGATTTTTTAACTTTTTCCAGCCCCTCCGGTTTGATGTAGATTTCCATGGTTTCGTTGTCCGGGAATTTAATATCCTCCGCACGAGAATCGATGGCCGTCAGTTCCATTTCGTCTTTTTTATCGGTTGAGGTTTTTACGATAATCAATCCGTAACGCTCAAACAGCCAAAGCACGGAGCCGGGATTAGCCAGCTTGCCGTCGTGTTCGGACAGTAAGAATTTGATTTCCGATATCGAGCGGTTGGTGTTGTCGGTCGTGCCTTCAATAACCAAAGCCGAGCCACCCGGGCCATAGGCTTCAAGCGTAAATTCTTCAATTTGCGCGCCGGGAATTTCTCCCGCGCCCTTGGCGATGGCGCGCTCAATATTTTCTATCGGCATGTTCAAAGACCGCGCCGTGTCTATTAATGTGCGCAAAGTTGGATTGGCTTCCGGGTCCTTACCCTTGGCGCGAGCCGCCACCGAAATCAACCGCGCCATTTTGCTGAAAACTTTTCCTTTCTTGGCATCGGTTACGGCTTTTTTATGTTTTATTTGTGACCACTTACTGTGACCGGACATAAAAATGTAAAATTAAAAAATCAAAATACAAAATGACAGTTTAAAATATAAAATTTTAGTCCCCTCCTTTCGTAAAGGAGGGTTAGGGTGGATTTAGCAATTATTGAAATTTTAAATTGTCGAATTTTCTAAATTTCCCCCGGCCCCTCTTTACAAAAGAGGGGAGCGCTTTTCGCCTTTATGTTAATCATCAAAATTTTCTCTGTCAACAGAATTTTGCCGTTTGAAATGAATCAATCCGCCGGCCGCCGCGGCAGAGAGCAAGATGACGCCTCCCAAAGCTAAAATTGTATTTAAGCCGGAATTATTTTTCAGCGGCTCGCCGGCCGCCGCGGCAATGAGATTGGGGTTTGCCGCGTTTTGATTTGCCGTAGAATTATTTTCTGATGGCGCATCTGTCGGCGCTATGTAGTTTTTATTATTTGTTGCGGCGGTCTTTGGCGCGCCGGTCTGAATAGACACCGTTTCTTCAACCGCTATAATTTGGCCGGCGCTGTTTGGCGCGGAAGCCAAGGAGATGGTTTCGCTTTTTTCAGTAAAAGATTTTTTGTTGGCTTGTCCCGGCGTTGGCTGATTGGTATAAAGCCATAAGTTGCCGCTGAATTTAGCGATCGATTGGCCCTGTTTAGCTTTGGGATATAAAATCGAGTGTACAACCTGGTCGTCCGGCCAGAGCAAGCGGACTTTATCACCATCGTTGTTTAAGGTATTTTTATTGAAAGAGATAACTAAAAATTCGCTCGGCGCGATTGTCGTGCTGGCGGGAATAAC
>MHKO01000054.1:177-334 GCA_001818435.1 Candidatus Komeilibacteria bacterium RIFCSPLOWO2_02_FULL_48_11 | reverse complement strand
GGAGTTATCCGCATCATCAATTTGCCAGCCGGATAGATTTATAGAGGACGCGCCAGCATTGAACAATTCAACCCATTCTTTCTCTCCGTCATTGGGCCAGGGCAGAAATTCATTGATCAAAACATCTTGAGAATATTGGTAGCTTGGCGCGAGAGTC
>MHKO01000054.1:0-114 GCA_001818435.1 Candidatus Komeilibacteria bacterium RIFCSPLOWO2_02_FULL_48_11 | reverse complement strand
TCGCTCGGCGCGGCGCTGGGGGTTGTGCCGGAAGAAGTTAAAACGCTATTTGTCCTGCCCGGTGTTCCGCCGTCCACCGCGCTTTCTTTCAGCGCCGCGCCGTCCCATTCAAGC
>MHKO01000053.1 GCA_001818435.1 Candidatus Komeilibacteria bacterium RIFCSPLOWO2_02_FULL_48_11 | reverse complement strand
GGCGATGGGGCAATGACCGCCTGTTAGGGTTACATTCTATGGTGGGGAAATGCGCATTACTCCACAAAAAATACAAAAAACTCCGGGTAAGCGACTACAGGGTAGTTTTCAAAATCGAGGGCACAATAATAAAAATTCTTGCCATCAGCCACCGCTCCAACGTCTACGCCAAAATTAAAAAACGGATACCTTGGTAAGTATCCGTTTTTCATGCAAACTATTTCATCGCCTCCACAATCCGCTTTACTGCCAGCATAAACGCGGCGGTGCGCAAATCCACGCCATGCTCTTCGTGCGTGTCCCAGACTGCGCGGAATGATTCGCGCATGATGGGTTCCAGCTTGGCCAGCACCTCGGCCTCGGTCCAGTGCTCATTTTTTAGATTCTGTTCCCATTCAAAATAACTCACCGTCACCCCGCCGGCATTAGCTAAAACATCCGGCACAACAGAAATACCTTTGTCATGCAAAATTTTATCCGCTTCAGGCGTGGTTGGGCCATTGGCCATCTCTAAAATGACTTTGGCTTTTACGCGGGCCGCATTATCAGCGGTGATTTGGTTTTCCAAAGCAGCCGGCACCAGCACGTCGCACTCTTTTTGAAGAATCGCCAGTCCCCCAACCTTTTCAACCCCATCAACGTTAATAACCGACCCTTTCTCTTTTTTTACGCGCATCACTTCCTCGGGGTCTAAACCATTTGGATTATAGATGCCGCCTTTTGAATCCGAGAGCCCGACTATTTTATACCCGCCTTGGCGCGCCAATTGCGCGAAGTGGTAGCCCACATTGCCAATTCCTTGCACAATGACGCGGGTGTCGGTTGGATTAAGCGACAATTTTTTTATAATCTCGTCTAAAACGTAAAACCCGCCCTGGCCAGTGGCCGCTTCCCGACCCTCGCTGCCGCCTTTGTCCAGCGGCTTGCCGGTGAATGTCGCGCCCGTCGTGTCACCAGTCAATTTCGCGTACTCATCCGCCATCCAGGCCATAATCTGCGGCGTGGTATTCACGTCCGGAGCCGGCACGTCAACTTTGGGCCCGATGTGTTCGTACATTTTTCGCACCCACTCGCGCGACAGCCTTTCCAGTTCAGCAAGCGACAATTCCTTGGGATTGACCTCAATGCCGCCCTTGCCTCCGCCCATGGGAATATCCACGACCGCGGTTTTAATGGCCATCCAAAACGCCAGAGCTTTTACTTCGTCCAAGTCAACTTGGGGGTGATAGCGAATGCCACCCTTGTACGGCCCGCGGGCATTATTAAACTGGACCCGGTAGCCGTGAAAAATTTTTTCGGATCCATCATCTCGGCCAGAGGCCGATCCGCCTTTGGCGGACATCCTGACCGGAACGTCAAATTCAAAAATATTGTCCGGCTGTTTTAGTTTGTCAACAACCGACGAATCAAGGCCTAATTTTTCAGCGGCAATGTCAAGTTGCCGCATGGCATTTTCAAATGCAGACATACTACAGATTACAGATTAATTACAAATATACAGATATTTTTTTGACAAATGCTTAAATAATATTAACAATCCTTTTTATTTTTACCCCCTTGGATGTGAAATTTGCGAGTAAGGCGAGTTTAAGTTTAGAAGCTTTTAAATACTCGTTGGCTTGGTGGATATTTCTTCTGGAAAAATGATCCCCGACCTTCAATTCTAAAATAATTTTATTATCCACAAGAAAATCAAAATAATGCTTTCCCACTATCTGCCCCCTGAAAGTTACCGTATAGGGCAGTTGTCTTTTATAAAATAACTTTGACATCCTAAATGATTTTTCAACAGCTCGCTCGTAGAAAATTTCGCGATACTCGGGCCCAAGTTCATTATACACGGAATATAGGATTCCAATTATCTGATAACTGAGTTCTGGATAAATAAATTCATTGACGGCTTCTCCCTCCATAAAATCTTTATGCTTGCAGTAAATAATACATACTACAGATTACAGATTTAGTACAGATATACAGATATTGAATTTTAGGCAATTGGATGTTTTTTCACCCCTTGCTTCTTAAGTGCTTATCTGTATATCTGTAAGAGATTTGTAATCTGTAGTATGTTTTTTAAAACCTAATTCTGGCTCTCCAGCCACTTCTCCGCATCCAGCGCCGCCATGCAGCCCATGCCAGCGGCAGTCACTGCCTGGCGGTACTTAAAATCCGCAACATCCCCGGCCGCGAACACGCCCTCAACTGATGTGCGCGATCCGCCATGAAGCACAATATATCCAAACCTATCTTCCAGATCAATCTGGCCTTTGAACATTTCAGTGTTAGGGTGATGGCCAATAGCCACAAACACGCCATCGCACTTTATTTCCGTTTCCTCGCTGGTTTGATTATTCTTCACGCGCACGCCAGCAACTTTTTGATCGCCCAGCACGTCTATTACTTCGCTGTTCCAGACGAATGAAATTTTCTCGTTCTCGCGCGCGCGCTTCTGCATGAACTCCGACGCGCGCAAACAGTCCCGGCGGTGAATTATTTTTACGCTCTTCGCGACCTTGGCCAAAGTAATCGCGTCCTCAAGCGCCACATCTCCGCCTCCGACGACCACCACGTCTTTGCCCCGGAAGAAAAATCCGTCGCAGGTGGCGCAAGACGACACGCCGCGGCCTTTTAACCGTTTTTCATTCTCAAGACCGAGCCAATTGGCGGACGCTCCGGTTACTATTATCACGGCGCGCGACTGATACTCTTTGCCGGATGACCAAATCTTGAACGGCCGGGCGCTAAAGTCAACTTTTTCCACTTTTGCGTCCACAATTTCAGCGCCGAATTTTTCCGCTTGGTCCCGAAATTTATTCATCAATTCCGGGCCTTGCACTCCATCTGGAAATCCGGGATAATTTTCAACCTCTGTTGTCCAAGATAATTGCCCGCCCGGCTCTTCTCCGGTGAACAGCAGGGGTTTTAACTGGGCCCGGCCAGCATAAATGCCGGCTGTGTAGCCGGCTGGGCCAGAGCCAATGATAATGATATTTATTGTTTTGGTTGCTTCTGGCATAATAATGCATACTACAGATTATTGCTATTTGGCTGCTTCTTCCATCTTTTTCTTTAACGCGTTTTTTTGCTGCACCCCCACCATCTGTTCAAACACTGAACCATTCTTAAAAATCATCAGAGTGGGAATACTCATGACTCCGAATTTAGAGGCCGTGGCCTGGTTTTCATCCACATTCAGCTTTCCAATTTTGGCGGTTGCCGCCTCTTTGGCCAGTTCATCTATAATCGGCCCTTGAATCTGGCAGGGTCCGCACCAGGGCGCCCAAAAATCCACCAAAACCGGGATAGCGGACTTGATAACCTCATTTTCAAAATTTTTATCAGTCAGAATTATTTCTGGCATATTGTTCTTTTAATTTTTATCTCGCGGAGCAAGGTTATTATACGGGTGTGAATCGTCTTTGTCTATGTTTGTCTATAATAGATATTTAGCTATGCCTTATGTTTATAATAATAGTTATTAATAAGAACTGGGGAAAACTGGATAACTAGCTCTTATTGACACAATTGCTGGGAGTTTTGTGGAAAAATTTTTTACTAATTTGTTAGTAACTTATACTAACATCCAGCAGACAGGATGAATAAGTGGGGCACAAATAGTCCTTTGGCCGTACGTTGTCAAAGACGCAAGAAATTATAAACAAGCAAGGCGCGTTATTAAACAACTTTTAATTAAGAAGATAAGAGTTTATAAGTGGTAAAATTAGCGCTTTTAAGCACGTTATTAACAACTTATCCCATATCTTTTATCTTTTATAGGACTTACGCGTTTGGTGTTGAGTCGCACTCAACACCAAACAAGAGAAATATCTCAAACACGTAAGTCCTATTTTAATTAAAAAATATTAGATGATATGTTTAGAACAATAGTAGTTTCAGACGTATAGAGATTAAAAAATAGGTTCTATTTTAAACACCTCTTCTGGGTCCACCCAAACAAACCCTGACAACTCTTTATCATCCAAGATAACGTTCTTGTCTTGTAATAAGCACCAGACGTCAAAATAGATAAAGTGGGCCGGACGATGAAAATCCTTGGAATTTACTAGCTCTCCAGAGACTATAATTCCTTTAGATGTTAAAACCAGGCCAGTTTCTTCTTTTAGGAAAAGTCCACTTGTTATTCCACTTAGGCGATCTAGTTAAAAGTATTTTTCCATCAGGGGATTCTATTGTCGCACCGCTAACTATCTCTATTGAAATAGACATTGTTTTGTGTTCTAATAAAAATAACTTCTACACTATCGTGGAAGATAAATCTTAATTGCCAGCCGTAACCTTAGTGTAGGCTGGTGGACCCAGGCGGAATCGAACCGCCGACCTTCGCAATGCGAATGCGACGCTCTAGCCAGCTGAGCTATGGGCCCATGTTCCAAAATCAACAGTCTTGGATTTGGACTTACCTACCGTCGCCCCATGCCCCCAGGCAGAATTGAACAGCCATCTAGGGCTTAGGAGTCCCTTGTTCTATCCGTTGAACTATGGGGGCTAGGGCCAGGGTAGGAAAGTAAAAAATGTTCCAGACGTATATCTAAAACAAGTATTTCATCAATTTTTTTATGGTGGACCCGATCGGAATCGAACCGACGACCTTCTGCATGCCATGCAGACGCTCTAACCAGCTGAGCTACGGGCCCTTGTTGATATGACAAGCTCTATTGTGCACTGTGGCTGGTGTTGAGTGTAACTCAACACTAAACGCGTAAGTTCTATAACAGACTAAATGTTTTATACCCTAAAATTATTTCTTTGTCCAATTATTTCAGCGCTTGCAGCCAATGTGATATAATAAAATGCGCAAACAAAGAACATATATTAGGTTTTAATCTTGCCTCTTGAAATTATATGAACTACTTGAGGCTGATTCCCTTCTTTTACCCGCGAATCAACGAATCTATTACAAATTTACAAATATTCGTAAATTTTAGAAAATCTATGTTCACTAAGGACAAAAATCAGGGGGGCAGATTAAGAATGGAGGATAGGGAAAATGAAACCATCATCGGGCCGAGCGTTAAAGTTGAGGGCGATTTCACGAGCGACGGCAACGTGCTGGTGCAGGGCCTAGTCAATGGCAGTTTGCGCACCAAAGGAAATTTAAAAGTTGAGGTTGGCGCTAAAATAAAAGCCAGCGTTGAAGCCACCAACGCCATTATTCGGGGGCAAATTAAAGGCAATATTGCCATTCAAGAGAGTTTGGAAATAGGGGAAACCGCCATGGTTGAAGGCGACATTGCCACTAAAATTATTTCCATTGCCCCAGGAGCGGTGATCAACGGCCACTGCCTGGTGTCACCGGCTGAACGCGCTGGCCAAGACTCAGCCGAGCCGGCAGCGGTGCAAAAACCGGCCGGGCCCAGGGAAAGGCCATAATTTAAATGTTTGCTTATTTTTTAGATGATTGGACCGCGCACAAACGCTATGCTCGGGAGGTTGATAGCTTGGACTTATTGTTGACCCAGCACGGCATAATCGGCCGCCGCCTGCGTTTGGGCCGGCTGCACGACCTGGATGCCAGCGCGCGCGACTGCGCCGCGAGCGGCATCAGGACTTTTGTGGCCGTTGGCAATGATGGTACGGCGAGCAAGCTTCTTAATAGTTTGCTTAAAATTGATTGGCGCCCGGGTGAAAAAGGCCGCTCCCTTGCCTTGGCTGTTCTGCCGATTGGCGAGGAGCAGAAAATAGCCTCTTGTTTGGGTTCAGCCACCATACCCGAGGCGGTCCAAACCCTGGTTGGCCGCCGGACCGAGAGCATTGATGTGGGTAAATTGAATAATCGCCATTATTTCATGACCCTGGCCACTTTTCCGCCCAAAGTGTCTTTGGGGTTTTTGTCTTACACTGTCAATTTGCTGGATGACGAGCACCAGGTTCACATTTGCAATATCAATGCTTTTAATTTAAAATCAGACCGCCGCTACCAAAAGAGTTTTAATCCCCAAGACGGAACTTTTGAGGCCGTGGTCACGCGCCGGCCATTGGCGGTTGGCTGGAAAAAATTGTTTTCCAAAGAAAGACAAGCCGGCGGTTATCAAATTGAGAGCGTGTTTCCGCATCAAAAAATTACGGTTTTAAGCCGCGAAAAAACAATTACCGTTGTGGCTGACGCTGAAAAACAATTAACCGCGCCAGTGGAGGTGGAGATTGAGCCGCGAAAACTTCTGGTGGTGGTTGGAGCTGGAAATAATTTATAATTCGTAGGAACAAGAAGGGAATTAAATTTGATAATCTCTTTAACTTCAATTTACATGAACCATAAGAACATTCAAAAATTATTATTACTGATAATTATATTTTTTAGCGTCATTGGGTTTTCCAAACCCGCCCAAGCGGTTATGCCGCCTGACTTTGTATTTAATATCGGTTATCAAATCGCGCAAATATTCTCATTACTGACAATCTTTCTTTCCGCCATTTTAAGTGTGTTCTATCAGTTTATAAAAATTAAATTAACCGCATTCAGCCTAAATAAATGGCATTGGGTAGCTTCGATAATAATCATACTGGCTATAGCCGGCGGTGTTGCCTATTTCTACGGACAATATGAACAAAAGATCGCCTATGACAACTGGCTGACCGAAAGCCAAAAATACAATGAGCAGACAAAAGAAGTCGGCGATTATGAAACAATTGATAAACTAAAAATCAGTGCCATAAAAAACGTTGATATTCAAAAGACAAGCAACGGCGCAAAATTCAGCAGCAACATCACCCAAAATTTAAACAACGACAAAAGCGCGCAATTTATTCAAGATTATTACGGCAATATAGCCAATCATGCTCTGGAAAAAGCGTATGCGATGTCCAAAAAAGTTGTTGATTTACAAACCTTCAAAAACTGGTATAAAGACACAAATAAAATTACGTTGGATAATTTAACCAGAATTGACGATAAAAAAAGTTCTCTCGAATTAACATTATACGAAAGCGATAAATACACAAGGTACGGCGTTTTAATGACCCTGCTTATAGAGAACAAAATGCCTGTTCAGGTTGAAAAATCAGAAGTAAGAATACTGGAGCAAGGGGCGGTAATGGCAAATTTGCGATCTGAGCCGAATCAGGCGCAAGAAGAAAAAATTACCACGGGATTTTTTACCGATAATGAAAATTATCCGATTTTTATCAGCAATAATGAGTTTCAAACCATAATCAATAACAACCGAAATAATTACCTTGTTCTGGATGCCCGGGAAAACATTGAGTATGAAAATGGATTTTTCCCCGACAGCATCCACATAAGATTTGCCGACTTGCAGGCTGGCCGCTGGATTGAAATTCCAAACGACAAATTTGTTTATGTTCTCTGTTGGTCTGGGATTCGCGGTAAAGAAGTCGCGGAATTTTTACGGACAAAAGACATTGTTGCCTCGTATCTTGAAAACGGAGCCAACGGCTGGGTGGAATATGGGGGACAATGGATTGGCAGTGTCAAGTTTTCGGCCAAATATTCCGAAGAGCGCTATCGCCTGGTTTTCAATACCACCGACGTAAAAGAAAAAGTTGTCAGAGAGAACATTCAACTTGTTGACAGCCGAGAGCCTTGGAAGTACGAACAAGCACACCTTCCCGGGAGCATAAGTTTCCCGATTATGTACACGCCCACGACCAATTTAGAAGGTGTTTTCAGCCAGTTTAAGCCAAACAGCAAAGTAATCATAATTTGTGACGGCTATGTAAATTGTTTTGACGCCAAAATCACAGGCGTGGAGCTGGAAGCAAAAGGCCATCAATTATTAGGCCGATACAATAAGCCGTGGGAATATTAATATGATTATTGACGTTGCCAGTATAGAAAAATATAAAGGATATCTGGGAGGAAAAACGCTGAAGCTGAAAGATTTACTGCATCTTGGCTTAAACGTGCCGAGATTTGTTGCTATTCCTTCCACGTCAGTCGCTAAAATAATCGGCCAGAACGGACAAATCAACGAAGCGGAAGCCAATAATATAGCTCAAGAAATTATAAAAATTTTAAAAGTCGGCGCCTATGCCGTTCGCTCCAGCGCTTTGATAGAAGATAGTTACCAAGAATCTTTTGCCGGCCAATTTCAGACAAAAATAAACATTCCAGAAAACGGGCTGTCCGCGGCGATTTCGGAGGTCGCCAAACAGGCCCACGATTTCCTTAAAGGTAAAATTGAAAAATTTTCCATAATTATTCAGGAATACATCGAACCGGACTTTTCTGGGGTGGCCTTTACCCGAGACCCTCTGGGCGGAAGAGAAATGACCGTTGAATTTCATTTGGGCAAAGGTGAGGATTTAGTGAGTGGAAAAATTAAACCCGAAAAAATCAAGTTGTTCTGGAATTCAGAAATTAAAAAATTACCGCTTCCGAAGTTTAAAGAGGCGGTTGAAAAATTTAAAAAAATAGAAGCCTACTACCAGTTTCCGCAAGACGTTGAATGGTGCGTCAAAGGCGATGCCTGGTATTTTTTGCAGACCCGCCCCATAACGTCAATAACAAAAATTCAATATCAGCAGTCTCTATATCTGGACGAAATTTTGCCCCGGGGACAAAATTTTTATTTCGAAAAAACGGAAATTTCGGAAATAGCGGCCAGACCGACTGAATTTACTCTTGGCCTGCTGCAAAAAATTTACGGCCCAGGCGGGTCAGTCTATCAGGTTTACAAAAAATACAACGTAGATTATGAGCCGCGAAATTTTATAAAAATTTTCGGCAACGAACTTTTGTGCAATAAGGAAGAAGAAATAAAAACCCTATTGCCTTCTTATAGTTACCTCGGAACAAAAGATCTATGGCCAAAATTTAGAACCTCATTCGGGTTTATCAGAACAATCAAAAATTTATACAATCTCCACAAAATTAGACTTGAAAATTTTCAAGAAATCTTTAATAATCTTAGGTCAAAAATTGAAGAAAATTATGATCAAGAAATTTTTTTAAACAGTTTGAGCCGCTTTCTAGAAAATTATCGTGCCATTTTTGAAGCCAATCTTTTGTCGCAAATGGCCGTTAAAAAGCTGGCTATAATTATTAAAAAAGATAAAAACATCAACCTGGCCTCCATTCTAAGTTTTGGTTGGAAAATTGCGCCCGAATTATCAAAATTAGAAATTAACGCGAGTCCAGAAGAATTAATTGGAAATTCCCTGGAAATATCCGATGAATCAAAATTTTTAGGCCCAACCGACTACAATGAGCAGGATACTAAAATTTTTGACGCCTGGTGGGCTCCGCTCTCGGCCTGGAAAAAGAAAGCACTGGAGCCAATCATTAAAAACGCTTTAATTTATAATCGTTTGCGGGAAACCGGCAGATGGCTGGTCGTTAAAGAAATCTCCGCGTTCAGGCGGTTTTTGAGTAAGGCCGCGAATGAGAAAAAATTTAAAAATCCAATGGATATATATTTCGCAAAATTAGACGAGATAATAAATAATCAAATTTTCGAGCAAACGTGCCAAACCCGAAAAAACAAATATTCGCAATACTCTAAATTTAATATTCCAAAAACTCTGACGAATATTATTATGGCAACGGAAAACAGATTACTATTAGGCGTGTCGCCTGGAATTGCCAAGGGAATTTTAGTTGAAGAAAGCGACATCAGCGATGTAAAGCATCAAAATATTGAGGTGATACTTTATGTAAAAATTTTATCCCCCGATCTAGTAAAGTATTTCTCTAAAATAAAAGGCATAATATCAGAGGAAGGCGGTCTGCTCTCTCATCTGGCAATAATTGCCAGAGAGCAAAAAATTCCAGTTATAGTGAATTATAACCTTAGGGATAACGCCATAGAATTAGGAAGTTTGATCGGAATAAATGGTGGCAGTGGGGAAATTAAAAAAATACAATTATGAATTCCGTTATAAAAAATTTGTCCGAATTGGAATCTTTCGCCAAAAAATTATTAAAGGAGCTGCGGCCCGGGGATGTGGTGGCTTTATCCGGCGAATTAGGAGCCGGCAAAACAACTTTAATCCAGGCCCTGGCCCGGTCTTTAGGGCTTTCTCGCTCGGCCTTGAGCCCGACTTTTGTCATTTTAAAATCCTATCCAGTCGATTACCATGGCATCAAGCGGCTTTGCCACATTGACCTTTATCGGCTTAATGATTTTAAGGCGCCGCACGGTTTTGAAGAATGCTTGGGCGAGCCAGACACAGTTTGTTTTATTGAGTGGGCCGAGAAAATAAAAGACAAATTGCCCTCAAAAACCATCTGGCTGCAAATTAAAGCCCGGTCGGATAACAGCCGCCTCATAACAAAAACCCCGTAAAGATTATCTGTCCAGAGTAACCGCTTCAGCCGGGAGTGTTTTTTGATTTCTGTTTTTTTTCTCTAAAGCCAGAGCGCTAACCACTAAATCATCAACCAGCATTTTTTTATCGTCAATGCTTACAACCTGATCGCGGTGAATAATCAAATCTTTGGCGAATAATTTCCCCAATCCCAAAGAACCAACTTGATATTGGTGGACAGTCTGGCTGCCTGATTCCAAATTAAAGCTCGCCACCTTGCCCAAGCGTTCGCCGCTTTTGGTGGCTACCGGCAAACCGATGATTTGTTTGTGCTCAAGCAGCATAGTTTTAGGCCGGGCGCTTTTTTAAAACAAACAGTTGCTGGGCAATGGTCGCTAAAGTGTTCATCAACCAGTAAAGAGTCAAGCCCCCGGGCAATGAGGCGCCAATAAACACGGTTACTATCGGCATCACGTAAAGCATTTGCTTATTGACCATGCTGGCCATGCCCTCGTCTTTGGCGCCCGGAATGTTGGGCTGTTTTTTGTGCATCAGCATCTTGGTCTGCCAGAACTGGAGCGCCCCGGCGATAACCGCCATGGCCACGCTGGCTTTGGAAAGGTCAACAATGCCCAAAAAAACAGTGTTGACCGCTTCGGGCTTGGCTATAAAAGGGTAAAGCAAATTCAAACTGCCGTTTTGCAAACCATCGCGCAGCACCTGATAAATGGCAATCAAGAAAGGCAGCTGCACTAGCAGCGGCAAGCAGGAAGAAAAAGGGCTGACTTTTTCTTTTTTATAAAGCTCCATCATGGCCCGGCCCAGCTCTTCCTTATTATCCTTGAATTTTTCTTTAAGGGCGTCCACTTTGGGCTGAAGTTCCTGCAGGGCTTTTTGCGACTTAAGCGACTTGCCCGAAAGCGGCCAGAGGATTATTTTTATGATGATGGTCAAAGCGATAATGGCCCAGCCAAAATCATTGCCCGGAATGACGTTATGGAGCCAGACGAGAAGGTTAAGGATGGGTTGGTAGAAGATAATGGTAAAAATGTTCATGAAAGGCGATGCTAAATTAATACGAAATCATACGAATGACGCTAATGTCATTGCGAGGGAGCGTACTCGCGACCGAAGCCAGCCAGAGGCTGGCCACCCTTTGGGCGGCAATCCCAGCATAAAATTTTGGGATTGCCGCGCTTCGCCCTGCTGGGCTTCGCTCGCAATGACAGAAAGTTTATGTATTTCATATCACTTTATTGGTTCATATCCCGGCTTGTGCCAGGGATGACATCGGAGGAGTCGTTTTATTCCTAACCAGACGCCCCTGGCAATGCCAAAATGTTTAATGGTGTCATGTGCGTATTCCGAACAAGTGGGGCGGTAAATGCATGCGCCTTGGGGATAAAAATATTTTAACAGTCCATGATCCGGAGACAAGGTTTTTTGATAGAGGCGGATGAGGGTTAAAGCCAAGTTTTGCGCGAGAGAGTTTGCCATTTCGTATGCCAATTGTTATATTGTTATATTGTTGAATTGTTTTTTAAATGTTTCTTTTTTGTGATGTGTCAATTTAACAATATAACAATATAACAATATAACAATTTATATTAACCGCGCCTTTTTGAACAAGGTAATGGTTTGTTGTTTTAATTCATCAAAAGAGAGTTCAAGGAGCGGTTTTTGCGTCAGAATCAGGCCGTCAATTCCGTTTTTTACAGCCGGCATGATTTCTTGGCGCAGAATTTCCCTCAGCCGCCTTTTGAGGCGGTTGCGCTCCACCGCTTTTTTGGAAACTTTGAGAGAAACCACCACCGTAAAGCGCGAGACCGGCAGTTTGTTCGGCGCCAGGCGCAAACCCAAATTCCCGACGTAAACTGAGCGTCCAAACCGAAAGACTTTTTCAATGTCTTGCTTTTTATTCAGCCGATGGCTGCGCGGCAACATATTAAACAGTCAGCCGCTTGCGGCCTTTGGCCTTTCGCCGCTTAATGACCCGGCGCCCGGTTGGGGAGCTCATGCGCTTGCGGAAGCCATGCACCCGGGTCCGGCGCCGTTTTTTAGGTTGATAGGTTCGTTTGGTCTTTC
>MHKO01000052.1:7243-7992 GCA_001818435.1 Candidatus Komeilibacteria bacterium RIFCSPLOWO2_02_FULL_48_11 | reverse complement strand
TCCTCGCGCATGGCTTTAACTTCATGAAACACGGCATCAACCTTATCAAGAACATCGCTTTTAAATTTAGTCAACTCCTGCTTGGTGGCCAGATCTTTAAGGTCATCCTTGGTAGTAAAGGTTTTAAACGCCTTTTTGGTAAAATCGTTAAATTCGTCCTTGGTAACTACAATCTCCGCTATGCCTTCGGCTAGTTCTTGAAAGTCGCCCAAAGTTGTTGGCTGATTTAGATCTTTTTTCTTGATTTTAAGCATAGTGTATTAATTATAGAGCCTTTAGACAGATTCAGCAAGGAGCTGCAAGCACTTTTCCAGTTTTTGGAGCCAGTCCTCGCCCAGATCTTTTTTAGGGATTTTAATTTCATCAGTGGCATAGAGCCAGGTGGAAGAAACGGATAACAGCTTGGCAAATCGTTGCGGAGCAATGGGCTGATAAGGCTTGATGATTATGGTTTCTCCGGCCCCATTGCCGGCCATGGAATCAATCTGTTCAATGCCGGCTTTGCGGCCTAGAATTTTCAATCGCAAGATGGTAAATAAATTGTCCGCGGCTTTGGGCAAGCGGCCGTCTTTTTCCAGCTTGGCTTTGGTTTCTTTCAATTCATCCAGGTCTTCAATCAAAGCCCAGTGATGGTAAAGCTCAATCCGTTTTTCTTTGTTGGGTTCAAAGAACTGCGGAATTCTGGCTTCCAGCGGCAAATCCACCGCGATGTGAGGCAGAATCTCCACCCGCTCCCCGGTTTGGATTTC
>MHKO01000052.1:6561-7224 GCA_001818435.1 Candidatus Komeilibacteria bacterium RIFCSPLOWO2_02_FULL_48_11 | reverse complement strand
TGGCCGCCACATGTCCGTGCTGTTCTTTGCCCATGATATTGCCGACGCCGCGGATTTCCATGTCCCGCATGGCCAAATCAAAGCCCGAGCCCAGGTCCCGCGCTTCTTCCAGGGCGCGCAGGCGCTTTTCGGCTTCGCCGGTCAGCTTCTGGCGCTGGTAGAACATATAGGCATAGGCCTGGCGCTCGCCCCGGCCAATGCGGCCCCGGATTTGGTGCAGTTGAGAGAGCCCGAACTGGACCGCGTTGTCAACCACCAAAGTGTTGACATTAGGCAAATCCAAACCATTCTCAATAATGGTGGAACAAACCAGAATGTCTATCTCGCCTTTGTCAAAACCGTGCATCACGCTCGCCACTTCCTGCTCCGGCAGCTGGCCGTGCAGAACGCCGAACCGCGCTTTCGGCACCAGGGCTTGCAATTCTTTCTTTTTCAGCTCAATGGTTTCAATGTTGTTATAAAGATAATAGGCCTGGCCAGCTCGTTTTAGCTCGCGCTCCAGGGCTTCTTTAATTTGGGTGTGGTTGTGAGGCTCAATATGAGTGTCAATGGAGAGCCGGCCCCGGGGCGGAGTGGAGATGTTGGAAATATCGCGCACTCCGGAGAGCGCCAGGTGCAATGTTCTGGGAATCGGGGTGGCGGAAAGAGTCAGCACGTGCGCCT
>MHKO01000052.1:6066-6545 GCA_001818435.1 Candidatus Komeilibacteria bacterium RIFCSPLOWO2_02_FULL_48_11 | reverse complement strand
TGTTCCTCGTCAATGATAATCACGCCTAAATTTTTAAAAGCAATGTCCCCGGAAAGCAGGCGGTGAGTGCCGATAATAATGTCAATTTTACCGGCCCCCAAGTCTTTGATGATTTTAGCCTGCTCTTTTTTGGATTCAAATCGCGACAGGCCATTGATAATTACCGGCAAATTTTTAAGCCGTTCCTGAAAAGTGTCAATGTGCTGCTGGGCCAGAATAGTGGTGGGGGAGAGGACCACGGTTTGGTAGCCGGCCAGAGCCACTTTGGCCGCGGCCCGCACCGCCACTTCGGTTTTACCAAAACCAACGTCGCCGCACACCAGCCGGTCCATGGGCCGCTCCCCGGCCAGGTCGCGGTAAATGGCTTCAATGGCCCGCTCCTGGTCGGTGGTTTCTTGGTATTGAAAAGAGGCCGCCAGAGTTTTCTCGATTTTAGGCGAACGTTTTATGGGCAGAGCTTTGGCCAGCTCGCGCCGGGC
>MHKO01000052.1:3186-6058 GCA_001818435.1 Candidatus Komeilibacteria bacterium RIFCSPLOWO2_02_FULL_48_11 | reverse complement strand
AAGAGTTGCGAGCCGCACTTTTTCCACCGCCTTTTGCCAGAGCGTGCCCGAGAGTCGGTTCAAAGCCGGTTGGGCCTCGCCGATGTATTTTTCTATTTTCTCGGCCAAGGTTACGGGCACGAAAAGCTTGTCGCCCTCGGCGTACAGCAATTTAAAATATTCAGCCCCGATGTTATCAATGGTTTGCTCCACAATGCCGTCAAAAGCGGCCAGGCCATGGTCGGCGTGGATGACAAAATCGCCGGGCCGGAGTTTTTTAATGAAGCTGAAATCGCGCAGCATTTTTTTGGCTTCCTGGCGCGCCGGGGCAAGTAAGGCGCTTAATTCTTTCAGCTGGCTTTCGGAAAAAGGCACCACTGCGTCTGGCTGGCTCGGAAATGGGTCAATGAGGAGTTGCTTGATTTGGGGATGGTAATCCAAAAGCTTGCCCTGGCCCTCAATGTGGTCCAGTTTATAAGGGATAATAGTGGCTTCTTTTAAACTTTGGTTCGGCGGTTTGCCGGGCAAAAAAGTTTTTAAGGAGTCAATTATATCACCCTCAAATTCCACCCGAATGGCTTCTTCGCCTCGGGGAAAAATATCAACCACCCCGCCGCGATTGGCTATTAGTCCGGGCGCCACGGCCGCGCGTTCCAGGGTGTAGCCAGAGAGCGCCAACTGGGAGAGCATTTTAGGGCGTAAAATTTTCTCCCCAACCTTAAGGCGCAGGCAGTGCTTGGCAAAAACATCCGGTCCGGGAATGTTGGCTGAAAGTTCTTCAGTGGTGGTGATTAAAAACACGCTTTCTCCCGAGGCTATTTTAGAAAGGATCAGGGAATCAACAGCGGCGGTTGCCTGAAAATCGCTTTTTATTTTTTTATTCGCCCGCTTTTGCCAGAAACAGAAAGATTGCCAGACTTTTACCCGGGTCAGTTCATCGGCCGCCACGAGCAGAATCGGCCCGGCCGGCAGAGCCGGGTTTTCCACCAGCCAACTGCCAAGACAACCCAGGCTTATTGGGTTTGACGGGGTTTTAATAATGACTTTTTTCTCTAAGCGCAGTTTCCGCGCAATAGAGTTAAGACCCTCAACCTGGATTGGTCGTGGGGATAAGCGTTCATCTCCGCTCCGCATACAGAATGTTAATTGGCTACTATATTAGCAAAGCCTTAGAGTCTTGACAAGGGGATTGAGAGCGTGATAAGATACCCTCTTAAATATCTTGGCACGAATCTGCTTGTAGTCTGTCTGCTGAGGAACCCCTCCTAACCTTGGCGGGCTTCAAGTTAAGGGTTGGGGCGCTAGTCGCTCTAGCTCTTACACTGCAAGCAGATTCGTGCCAAGAGTTAAGCCAGCCACTTGCGGACAATCTCTGGCGCTTCTGCCAGGGATTTTTTTATTTTTGCTTCGGCTCTGGAGCTGGGCGGCTGCAAGACAAAAACTTCAGCCGGCACAGACTGCTGGCCAGCTTGTTTTTCGGCAATACCGATTTTAAGGCGGCTCACTTTCTCGGTCGCCAAGGACTCAATTATTGAGGCCAGGCCGTTATGTCCGCCGCTTCCGCCCTCGGCTCGCAGACGCGCGGTCCCGGCCAGTAAATCAAGGTCATCATGAATAATTAGAATATTGGCCAAAGGAACTTTATACCAAGACGCCAAAGCTTGGACCGCTTGGCCGGATTTATTCATGAAGGTTTGGGGTTTGGCCAGCATGATTTTTTCTCCGCCTAAATTCAGTTCAGCCAGTAAGGCATTGAATTTTTTAGATTCTTTCCAAGGCGCGTCTCCGGCCAGAATATCCACAGCCCGCCAGCCGACATTATGGCGGGTGGAGCTGTATTTCTTGCCTGGGTTGCCTAAACCAATTATTAGTTTCATAGACATTAGAAAGATACAAGATACAAGAAACAATAACCAAACAAGAGACAAATTAAAATCCAAATGTCAAAGTTCAAATGCCAAATGAATGCCAAAATCCTAATGACAAAAGTTGAGTCCGTCATCCTGAACGAAGTGAAGGATCACGTGGATAACCGATGAGATTCTTCGGCTTCGCCTCAGAATGACGTGCGTATTTAGTCATTTAACATTGATTTGCCTGCCCGCCTCTGGAGGGAACTTTGGGTTTTGACATTTGGCATTCTAATTTGAATATTGTGTCTTGTTTGTATCTTGTTGCTTGTATCTTGGTTATTATTTTCCTATTCTCTCCTGCACCGTCAATTTTATTGGCACGCCGGCCAGATCAAATTCATCTCGCAGCGTGTTAATCATAAAACGTTTGTAATTGGCCGCCAAATTGGTTTTATTCGGAATGGTCAGAATAAACTGCGGCGGCCGAGTGGCGACTTGCTCCAAAGATAGGAGTTTGGGCCGGCGCGTGCCTTTGCCGATGGTGGGTTTTCTTTTGGCCTCAATTTTTTTAAGGCCAGCGGCTAAATCTTCTTTAGTTATTCGTTTATTGAAGTTTTGGTAGATGGCCCAAGCCAGCGTCAGTATATTTTTTATTCTCGTCCCAATTGTGGCTGAAGTAAAAACAATCGGCGCCCAGGCTAGAAAGGGGAAAGAGACGGCCAGGTATTTCTGGTAGCGCTCAATGGTGGCGCTGTCTTTGGCCGGAATCAGGTCCCATTTATTCGCAATGATAAAAATGCCTTTGCCTGAGGCGGTAATTTCTTCAGTCAGGCGCTTGTCTTGGGAAGTGATGTTTTGCGAAATATCAATCACCAGCCCCACCACGTCCGAGCGCTCCAGGGCCTGGCGCGATTTGGCAATGGAAAGTTCTTCCACCAGGCCGCCTTGATGACTTGAGCGCCTGATGCCGGCCGTGTCAATGACTTTAAACAAGCGTTCATCGTGTAAAACCAGCACGTCTTGGGAGTCGCGGGTGGTGT
>MHKO01000052.1:0-3139 GCA_001818435.1 Candidatus Komeilibacteria bacterium RIFCSPLOWO2_02_FULL_48_11 | reverse complement strand
AGAAGCGCTGATTTGCCGACATTAGGCTTGCCGATGAGCGCGAATGTCATGTCCGGCTTCATGGCCAGGCCGGGCGCTTCTGGCAGCAACTGGGTGATGGCATCCAAAAGATCGCCGGTGCCCACCCCGTTTTTGGCTGACACCGGATAAAGCGGCAAATTCAGCTGGTGAAAGATGGCGGCTTCGGCGCGCCGGCGGGAGTTGTCGCATTTGTTGACAGCCAGAATTATTTTTTTGCCGCTTTTGCGTAAAGCGCGGCTCACCTCGCGGTCAGCCGGAATCAGTCCCACGGTGACGTCCACTACCAAGACGATCACCGCGGCGCGCTCTTGGGCGGTCCGGCTTTGCTTGATGATTGGTTCGCAATAGTCGTCGGTTTTTTTCGGGTCCATCCCGCCGGTGTCAACCAAGGTGAAGGTTTTGCGCTGCCAAGTGATTTGGGCTTCCAGCCGGTCGCGCGTGGTGCCGCTTTCAGCCAGAACCAGGGCTTTATTTTCCTCCGCGATTTTATTGAACAGCGTGGACTTGCCAACGTTGCTGCGCCCGACAATGACTACCGAGAGGAGAGCGTGAATTTTATTCATAAGGAAGGCGCCTGAATTCTGGAACTGGTGAGCGATAACGAGTTGTCCGGGATTTTATCTTTACCCACGATTATCACCATGTCGGCTGGAGTTTGCCGCAGGGAATCGGGAATAGCCGGGGCCACGTTGGCTTCCAATTCAGCGCGCAGTTCCTGAATCACCGCCAGGTCGGCTGGCGCTCTGAGGTTGTAGATGACTGTTTTTTCGTAATCGCGCCGGCTGGCGTTGCCGATGGCCACAATCTGGAAAGGCAAAGATTGAAGCAAGGCAGCGGTGCGCGTGGCCAAGCCCGGATAGTTGGTGCCGTTTTGAATGGCCAGTTTGGTTTTTTTCACTGGCAGCTCTTGTTTTTTTTCTGCCGCGCCGGTTGCGTTCTCTCCCAGCATGTTGGCGGCCGCCATTTTAATCTCCGAGAAATCATCGCTGCCTAACCGCGGCCGCAGTAAATAAGCGCCATCCTCGCCCAATTCGGCCGCCAGAAGGCCATTTTCGTTATTGCTTAAAACCACGTGATTGATATTTTTGGTGTTGACGTCTTTGGCCAGTTCAAATAATTTTAAGGATTCCCAGATTTCCATGTCAGTGGCAATATTCGCGCCCACAATATCGGCCAAGTTAATGATCTTGCTCGGATTTAATAAAGTTGAGAGCGCGGTGATGCGGCCTTGCAAGGCCTGCAAAATGTCTTGCTGCCGCCGGGCCCGGGCAAAATCAGAACCTTCGCCAGCCGTGCCGTGCCTGGAGCGGGCGTATTTTAGCGCTCTTGACCCGTCAAAATCCTGCCAGCCGGTTGAGAAACTAACCGGCTCATAGCCATAGTTTGAGTCCGGATACTGGTAGTCGGTAAAAGCCGTGGGCACATAAACGCGCACCCCGCCCAAGGCGTCAATGATTTTAGTAAAGCCGGCAAAATCGGCCTTAATATAATAATTAATTGTCAGGCCAGTGACATTGGCAATCGTTTCTTCAGCCAGCTTGGGTCCGGCATCCTTGGTTTCGGGATTGGCTATTTTGCCGACAGCATGAGCCAAATTTATTTTATTCCAGCCCAGGCCGTTAATGGGCGCGACCAAGTCGCGGGGAATAGAGAGCAGGCCCATGGTTTTGGTTGACGGCTTGATACTGGCCACCATAATTGTGTCCGTCAGTTGTCCGCCTTCATGATTGGCTCCGCCAATGCCCAGAAGCAGAATGTTAATCCGGTCAGACTCCTCGCCTTGCAGTGCTTTTTCTTCCGAACCTATCAGGTGGCGCAGCTGGCTGAAGACCGAAGCATTGCCGAATTGGGCCGCCAGAGTTTGTCCCGAAATAACCGCGCGGGTAGCGTAGGAGAGCACCACTATTAAAAAAACCGCGCCCAAAAAGCCGGCCAGCCGGCCCCAAGAGAAAACTTTGCGTTTTTTCTCCACATAGCGCTCCAAGACAGCGCCAGTATCTCGGGATAGTTCTTTTAGAAAATCAATCTTTAATTTGTCCATAACTCCTACGAATTATCAGCCAGAGGCTGACCGAACCATCCTTTGGAGGGAGCCTTTGGCTGGCGAGAACGCCCGCCCGCCTCTGGCGGGAATATACGAATGCTTTTTACATCAGTATTATTATATAATATAAAAGCTAAAAAGTAAATCTCCGCTGGATTGCAAAAATGGACGATTTCGTGTAAATATAAAGTATGCGGACGATTAGCTCCCGCCAGAGGCGGGCAGGCAGTTGGTTAGTCGCCTCATCGGCGACCCGCTGAGGAGGCGGGAGCGTATGACACGGGCAATTAGCTCAGCTGGTTAGAGCGCTGCGTTCACATCGCAGAGGTCGCTGGTTCGAGCCCAGCATTGCCCACCAGTAATAATCAAAAGAATAATCAAAAGGAGCGGCATTTAAACGCCGCTCCTTTTTGTCTGGTACGGATTAAATTACTCCGCGACTCCCAAGCTTTCGCAAGTACCCGGAACTTCCACGCCGTCAATGTTGCAAGTCGGCCCGGAGGCGGAGGCTTGAGCTGGCTCCTCTTTTGGTTTTTGAGGAATCAGCTTCTGCATGGCGCTAAAGCTCTCTATTGGCGATTTGAACTGTTGCGGCCCTTTCTCCCAAGGCATCTCTTCGCCTTCACCGCCCCTCAACTCGCTTATCATCTCTTCAAACTGCCCGCCCAGTCCTTCCAGCTCCTGCAAGGCATCCATAACAGCTTCTTCGTCAATCGGCTTGACTTTCAACATGGCCAGGATTTCATTGCCCTGTGCTTTAATTTCACTCAAGGCCTCGGTCAAATCAGTGGTGTCAATCTTCTGGCGCTTAAGCTGGGCGATCATTCCTTGGGCTTCAGCGGTGCGGCGTTTGAAATCACTCTGGAACCGGCCCAGATTGGACATGGTTTGAATAATGCGCTGGTACTGCCAAACATCCTCCATTTGGCCGAAGAATTCGCTTTCCAAGAGCTCAAAAGCAGCTTGGATGTCTTCGGAAGCGCCGCTCTTAATCTTGGCGGCCGCGTCAGCGCGCACCGCTTTTATCATGTCAATCGCTTCTTTGAAAGCAGCTAGCTCACCAGAGAGGTCAAT
>MHKO01000051.1:20508-24824 GCA_001818435.1 Candidatus Komeilibacteria bacterium RIFCSPLOWO2_02_FULL_48_11 | reverse complement strand
GACAACAGGCCCGGGATATAAACTTGAGGTTGCTGGCGATGCCAAGGTAACGGGCGGCATTGCGGCTGGCGGGTATAACCCGATCGCTACTCACCAAGTTACGACCCCGACTTTTTACACCGATCAAGGCCAAGTTGGCGGCGCCACCGGCGGTTTGAAAGGTCCTGGCAAGTTCAATGCGGTTGAGCTTTGCATTCAAGGTGATTGCCGCTCTTCCTGGTCAGCCATTGGCGGCACGAGCGGCTGGACTGATGATGGCGCCAGTGTCCGCCTCACCACTATTGGAGATAATGTTGGCATCGGGACGACGGGGCCAAGCACAAAATTAGAAATGTTTGGTGTTTTGCGCGTTCAGGGTCCTGCTGCCAGTTACGGCGGCTGGGGAACAGGCGGCTGGGCAGTTGAAATTGGAAGAGATGATAATTATGGGTATGTTGGCTCTTACGATAGGTCAACCAGCACTTATAAACCTCTTTATCTTTTTTCAAGCAAGATTTTGTTAAACGGCGGCGGGGAAGGCAATGTTGGCATCGGGACAACAGGCCCGGGATATAAACTTGAGGTTGCTGGCGATGCCAAGGTAACGGGCGGCATTGCCGCGGGCAGCTATAATCCCGACCCCAATCATCTGGTAACCACGCCCACGCTTTTTTCAGCCCGGGGCGAGTTTATTAATCTTTGTTTGCAAGGCATTTCTTGCATAGACAGTTGGAGCGATATTGTTTCAGAAGGAGGAGGTAACCAATGGGTTACTTCCGGAAACAATATCTATAATGCGAATTCCGGCAATGTGGGCATTGGCACCACGAATCCAGGAACAAATAAATTAAAAGTTCAAGGTGTAGCGGAAATTACTGGCGGGTTAGTGGTTGGCGGCAGCATCAGCGCTTCGGGAAGTTTAAATATGAATAGTAATAATATTCTGGCCGTTGGAAAAATCACCGTGGGCACAGTTGACCCGGTTTATGAAATTAACGGAAAAAAATACGCTACTTTTACCTCGTCAGTAGCTGGCGGGGTAAAAGAGGAGTATATCGGAACCGTTTACATTAAAGACAAGTCAGCCGAAAAAGGCGATGGATATGAGCGGGTTATTAACTTTGACCAGGAAGAGGAGGGGTCTGATTTGTGGGTTTGGCGGAAAGTCGTGGATTTTAATAAAAATAATGTCAATGTATTAATTACTCCTTATGGCGCTTTCGCCCAGGCGCATTATTTAATAGAAGGCAATAAAATAATTTTAAGAAGCGATCGGCCGGTTGAAATCAGCCTTAGATTAATTGGTAAAAGATTTGACTGGAAAAATTGGCCAACCTTGCTCCCAGATCAGGCAGCCGACCCCAGCTTTAAAATCAAATAAATAATTTTTGACTTTAAAAAAGTGCCCAAAAGAAAAAAGTCTCGCTTAATTACATTTTTGATTGTTCTATTTATTTTAATTTTATTGTTGGCTTTAGGCTGGTGGGGGTTTTCTAAGGTAAAGCAGCAGATTGAGTTAAAAGAGAAAGACAGAGAGGAGAATTTTGCGGATTGGATTTTTGGGAGTTTCTCGGATATGTTCAGCGGCCAGGGCTACGTTGATATTGCCAGGACAACGATGAAATTAAATAAAATAACGACTGCCTACACTTTTCCGGTAAAATACGACTGGAAAAAGATAAAAACCTGCGTGGAGAAGAATTGCGGCCTCAATACTGAAGATGAGTTAAAAAAGTGCGTTGGGAATAATTGTTTAGAGAAAAAAGATAATGAATTTTATTACAATGGAAAATTGTTGCCCCTACCCAAAGAATTTAAAGTTAAGAACTTAATTGATTTGACGTTTGACACTTTGAAAACAAAATGGATTATCGGAGCCGTAATAAAAAGAAATAAGGATGAATATCAGGGGGTAGTTTATGTTTTTAACGGCCAAAAGTTTTCAGCCATTGTCGATGAACGGAATGAATCTTTTATTTCAAAATATCCGGGAACTTTTGGGTCCGGGGGAGATGATGATGATTTTTTAATAATTTACGGAGCTTATCAAGGCTTGGGTTATAGATATAAAGACGGAGAGATGATCGATTTATCCAATTATTTTGGAATCAGGCAAATGAATAATGGGTTTAGGGGCAAGGTTATTAAAATAGGCCGAGGCGACAGTACTACCTGGTATATTTATAGCCTGACGCCGGGCAATCCCCAATTAATTAAATTTTGGCAGAATAAGACCGATAATATAGAGGGTTCTTACAGTTATAACGAAGAGATATTCAACCCGAACACGTTGCAAGCTATTTTTCAGCCGGATAAGAATAATGAGGAATTAAATCTATTATCTATTATAAATGACAATAATACTTATGAACTATGGCAATTCACCGATATTGGCTTTGTTAATAATTTTTCCAAAGAAGTAGTTTCTTTAAATTTTTACAGCAACAGCGCGCTGGATATAAAAAAAGTTTTACTAAAGAATGTTTGGCTGAATCAATCCAGTTTGTTGGCGACTGATTTTTACATTTCTACCGACGGTTTAAACTGGCAGGAAGCATCAATCAATCAAGAAAGTTTTTTTGACGGCCCGCGCGATAACTCCCTGTTTTGGAAAGCTCTCTTTAAGCCGGCTGCCAACCGATATTATTCTCCTAATTTTGATTTTTTGGGTATCGATTATTTTTATAAGTGATTTTGTGTTATAATGTAAGCATTAATTACTAATACTAAAGTAAAAAATATGAAAAAATTTTTTGCGATAATCGGCCTAGCCGGGTTAATTTTAGCCATCGTGATTATTTATTTCAGTTATGGGAAAAATACTGCTAATAATAAGCAACAAACAGGCCAGCCGGACCAAAAAACGGTTCTTGAAGATTCGAGCCAACAAGAAGCAACGCCTGAAGCCAATCCAGCGGCAGATAAAGAACCGGATTATAAAGCCAGTATTTCCATTAGCAGTTACGGGTTTTCACCTAGTAATTTAACGGTCCGAGAAGGGGATGTTTTGCAATTATCCATAGTCTCGGTTGACAGCTCCAAGCATTCGTTCGGTTTTCCCAAAAGAATTGTTGGCGCCAGCCAGGTTGAAGTTGAGGCCGGGAAAACAAAAGTAATGAAATTTTTCGTGCCCGCGGCCGGGGAGTACGGTTTTGGCTGTTTGGAGCCGGGCCATGAAAAAGAAACCGGGAAAATGACGGTGGTCAGCCGTAACCCGGTAGTTTCCGAGACAAACAGCCAGGCAACGCAAACGTATAATTTAATGCTCTCCGTCAGCAGCCAGGGTTATTATCCTAAAGAGTTCACGGTCAACGCGCTTCAGCCGGTTGAATTGACTATCTTGCCGGTAGATAATGGCCAGCACAGTTTTAAATTTGTTCAGCCAGTCGCTGGCTTAGGCACCATAGCCTTGGAAAAAAACAAGAACAACCTAATAAAATTCCAGGCTCCGGCCAAAGGCGTGTATGAATTTTTATGTCCTGAAGCCGGACACGACAAAGAAAAAGGAAAGATGATAGTAAATTAAATTAGCGTTACTCCCTTGTATGACAGGCAAAAACAATAAGATTTTGTTCTTAATAATTACGGCCATTGCCGCAGTTGGAGTATTTTCTTTTACCGGAGCCGTCTACGCGATAACCAAAATTGAGTTTCAAGGCACAGCTGTCAATCCTGGTGATTCGTGCAGTTCTTTTGCCAGCGGAACTTTGATTTTTAATGGCGCCAAGCATTTAATGTGTCAAAGCAGTATTTGGAAGGATTATACTGGTCCAAATGGCGCCACTGGCCCGCAAGGGATACAAGGAATTCAAGGCATCCAAGGCATAGCCGGTGTTCCTGGTCCCCAAGGCTCTCAAGGTATCCAAGGTATCCAAGGCCCAGTTGGAGCTACTGGCGCCACTGGTTCCCAAGGCCCGGCTGGACCTCAAGGCCTAACTGGCCCAACTGGCGCCACTGGCCCGCAAGGGATACAAGGAATTCAAGGCATCCAAGGCATAGCCGGTGTTCCTGGTCCCCAAGGCTCTCAAGGTATCCAAGGGCCGCCAGGCATAGACGGTGTTCCCGGTCCCCAAGGTATTCAAGGCCCTCAAGGTGTTAAAGGTGATCAAGGTATACAAGGTGTGCCAGGCATCAAAGGTGACCAAGGAATCCAAGGCCCGATTGGCCTAACTGGTCCAACTGGCGCCACTGGCTCCCAAGGCCCGCAAGGTCCGATTGGAGCTAGCCCCTGGCTGCTGTCTGGCTTAGATACTTATTACATGCAAGGCAAAGTTGGCATTGGCACCGCGAGCCCTGGCGCTAAACTGCAAATAAACCCGGCAGAATCGTCAGAAGGT
>MHKO01000051.1:17505-20493 GCA_001818435.1 Candidatus Komeilibacteria bacterium RIFCSPLOWO2_02_FULL_48_11 | reverse complement strand
GCCTCTAACTGGAGTCCCTTAAACATCAGAAACAATGCCAACACTCTTGATATTTTTCGGGTTGACCAAGCTGGCAATGTGGCTGCCTGGGGCAACATAACAGTCGGCGGGGGTTTCAGTGTTTGCCGTCAGGATGGAGCCAATTGCCCAAATCTGCAAGGCATAACTACGGTCGGCAGCGCCACCACCTTGGGAATCACAGCCGCAACTTTAAATACGGGCCAGGGCGCGAACAAACTTTACCCCATGAATCAAGACGTGCAAACCACGGCCAGCCCGACTTTCTCTTCGCTCATTCTGCAGGGCGCGAATCTTACTATTACCCAAACCGGGAACACGCACTTTTACGTAAATTCAACCAAGGGCGTGCGTATTCATCTTGATACGGATTCAAATGATGCTTCAACATTTGAAGTTGTCCGCGACAACAACACGCTGGCTCTCTCGGTTGACGAGTCAGGCAATGTTGCGGCTGCTAGTTTTTCAGGGAGCGGTTCTGGTTTGACCTCGCTCAACGCGTCAAATCTCTCATCAGGCACGGTGTCAGATGCTCGGCTTTCTTCCAGCGTGACCAAACTCGGTTCCGCAATAGAGTTCACGGAATGGGGGACGAGTTGTTCTTCTGGCCAGGTTCCCAAGTGGAACGGCAGCGCCTGGGCCTGCGCCGATGATGCGGCCGGTTCCGGAACCATCACCGGCTCTGGTTCGGCTAACTATATTCCCAAATGGACTGGCGGTTCTACCTTGGGCAATTCAACTATTCAAGACAACGGCAATGTCGCCATCGGCGCCGCGCCTCCGGCGCCTCCGGACGCAGCTAAGCTGTATGTTAAACCGCAAGATTATACAGAAGGAATAAAAATTATTAGCAGTAATTATTCTCCGTTTGTAGTGCGCAATGCCGCTGATTCCCATGATTTTTTTCGCATTGACCAGAGCGGCAATATTTCCAGCTACTCTGATATGTACATCAGTTCAACTAATGGCAATGTGCGCATCAACGACAATGCTTACGTATCTAACAACCTTAATGTTAGCGGCAATCTTGATGTCAGCGGCACAGACAACAGCATTGGCGGCGCCACCACTCAAGTTCCATTAGCCATTAAAACCGATTACGTTGGCCAAGCAATAACCATTGAGTGCGGTGTGGCTGGTTGTGATAATCGGCTTCATTTAGACGTAACTAGTTCAAATTATGCGACTCTACGCGTTTTGAACAGTTCTCAAGGCGTCAAGAACTTGGCCTTACAACCAAATCCGACCGCTTATATGCAAGGCGGTTATGTGGGCATTGGCACAACTAATCCTCTGCACCAGTTGCACATCCAGTCAATTGATGGTGTTAACGCTGAATTTGATATCCAAAGCGGTTCTAGTCCTTATTGGGCCGTGTATCAAGATGATAATACGAATGAGCTGCGTTTTTGGAATAACAGCAATGATCGTTTAACGTTAAAAACCGATGGCACGGTTAATGTTCCGGCTAAATTAACTCTTGGCTCTCCAATATTTACTTTAATCAACGAGGCGGCTTATGGCGAAACCGGACTAGCCTTGAAAGATCCATCAGGCAACACTATGGTCCAATTTGGGGTTGACCCCATTTTAGGCACAATCCTCTCCACTGTTTTTCAAAAACCTGTTTATTTTGCCAGCAACAGCGGCGCGCCCACTGGTTACATTGCGCAAAGCGGCAGCAGTGTGAACGTTGGTTTTAATACTGGCAATTACAATAGTTTGTGCTTTGGCAGTAATTGTAAAACTGGCTGGGGCGCGAACTATTCTGAAACATTTGAACGCACCATGACTGTGGCGGGCGGCGGAGAAGTGTTTGACTGCAGCCAAGACGATAGCGGCGCTCCCCGCGCCGGTTATATTATGGTTGGCATTCGCAATACCCAGCCAGCCAAACTGATTTGCGGACGGATGTGGTAGTTGCGCCCATTTTCACTAGTTTTAATAATCATTATCCATTAGCTTTCGGTTATATGCGACAAAAGACTAATTCAAACATTAAGATCGTTAAGACCTTTTTTGGACTTGCTTTGATTGTGGTCGCGTTATTGCTCGGCGCGATGGCGGTGTTATACTTGACAGGTAAAGATTATGTTTTGGGACTGTTGCCTGGCATAAGCCAGACGAGCGAACCGAGCGATGTCGTGCCTCTTGAATCAGCTCGCCAGTTAATATTTGAGGTGAGAGAAATGGCGGGTCCGGGCTCGTATCGCGTTGCTGACCTAGCTAATTTTAGCCAAGAAATAATAGTGCACGTGCCAAGCCAGGCGCGGTTTGACGCGGAGAGCAGCGCCATCGTTAACGGCTCTTTTTTGGTGGTCAGCGAGTATGTGCCGATAGCAGACGGCATCGTGGCAACACAGCTCGGCGTTTACAGTTCATTTCCAGCGAAGTACGCGGCCGAACCAGTCGCCATAAAACGAGCGAACGCCGGAGAGTTGGTGATGCCGAGCGGTTCCGACATTGCTCCGGAACTAATTCAACAATAATTAAAATATCGTATGAAGATACTCACACCATTAACAAAATATCTCCGCGTTCTCGGCGTTTGTTTGATTTTTGCTCTGGTTACCGGAATTAGCGTATTGTCCGCTCCAGCGCCGGCCAGCGCCTTGGCCGCCACATGGAATTCGCCGGCAGATTGTTCTTACTACACCATCGGCAGCTGGGTCTATTACGACTGGACGTATGTTTCCAGCGTCAACTACATTCGGTTCGGGTATTCGGGCGGCAGCTGGGGCAGCTGGATTTCCACCGGTAACCGGTCGGATTATTGGTTGTACACTGGCGGCTATTCACCGGGCTGGTTTGGGGCGCAAGTCGCCATCTGGACCGGGAGTATCTGGGAATATTCCACTGTTCTGTGGATTTACCATCAAGAGCCACCGCCTCCGCCGCCTCCGCCGCCTTCGCCGCCTTCGCCGCCTCCGGCTGATGATCATGGCAACAGTTGCGCCGCCGCCACCTCAA
>MHKO01000051.1:13521-17455 GCA_001818435.1 Candidatus Komeilibacteria bacterium RIFCSPLOWO2_02_FULL_48_11 | reverse complement strand
GGGCGATTGGGACTACTTTAGCGTTGCCGTGAGTTCAACCGGCTCTTTGACCGCCGGCACCTCTGGTTTCCTTGATAGTTATGGTTACCTTTTGGACAGCAACTGCTCAATCATTGCCTCAGATGACGATTCCGGACCGTCAGCCAATTTCAGCCTCACAAGAACATTGAATGCGGGTAGTTACTATCTGGCGGTTCGTCACTTCTCGGGCTCGGGCACTGGTGCGTACACGCTCTCAAACAGTTTTCAGGAACAGCCGCAAGCCCCGGCCACGCCAGCAAACCTTGGCTTTTCTCCGGCATCTCCCTTAAAAGGCGATGTCATCACTGGAAATTGGAACACTTCTCCCGGGGCTGGTTACTATTATGTTTCATTCTATCCCGACGGCTCTTATGATGGTCAAATTCGGTACCAGACAGCCACATCAATGGCCTACCCAGGGAGCACATCAGCCTTGAGTTCTTTGGGCTTCAAGGTGCGCGCCTGCAAACAATCCGACCTCTGCAGTCCGTGGTCGAGCGTGACATACGTGACCGTGCTTGATCGGGTGCCGGCCAATATGGGCTTGAGTCCGATACCGCTTACGGCTTCCGGGTCAGGCTCATTTTCCTCAAGCGGCGAGGTCCAATATCTCCGCGTTACGAACTCCTCGGGACTAACCTTGACGTATCAATTGCGCGGTTCGGGCGCCATAACTGATGTTGCTGTTGTGGACGGACAGGGCATAGCGCAAACATCCAATGTCGTGTCGTCCGGCACCACCGTTACGTTTATTGTCAGCAATGGGGAAACGCGGTATGTCAGATTAACCGGCAATGCTGGAGCCTACAACTACACCTTTAAGCGATATAGTAATTTTCCTCCCTACGAGGGACTATAAATCATGAGCATAACTTCAGGACTATTCAAACAAAAAACAACGTCTTATCTCGGCATCGACCTCGGCACTGGCAGCATTAAAGTGGTTGAACTCCAAAGCGTGGCTGGCCGGCCGCGTTTGGTTACTTATGGCTTGGTGGAAGTGAAAACCAACGTTTCCCGCGATGACCTTAAAGGCGGCCAGGAAAAAATCGCGTCCATTCTGCGAACGCTTCTGGAGAAGAGCCGGGCGCGAACGCGGGTGGCCGTGGCCGCTTTGCCTAATTTTTCGGTTTTCAGCTCAGTGCTCTCTTTGCCGGAATTAGGACAGCAGGAACTGGCCGAAGCCATTCAATGGGAAGCCAAGAAGTTTGTGCCCCTGCCAATTGAAAATGTGGTCCTGGATTGGAAATTGCTGGATAAAAAAGAGCCGAGCGCGCCGGCGGACAAACTACCCATTCCCGAGACAGGCTCGGGACAGACCCCCCCTGTCGGCGCGGCCAAAGACGCTCAAGTTAAAGGCAAGCCCATGGTGCGCATTTTGCTCACAGCCGCGCCCAAGCACCTGGTTGAACGCTACGTGGCTATCAGTAAAATGGCTGGCCTTAATCTTTTAAGCTTGGAAACTGAATCATTCGCTTTGGGCCGCAGTTTAGTCGGCAATGACCCGGCCCCGGTGCTGGCAGTGGATATTGGTTCTTTAACCAGTGATTTGACAGTGGTTGAAGGCGGCATTCCAGTGCTCTCGCGCAGCATTGACGTGGGCGGCAACACCGTCACCCGCGCCATTGCCGAGAGTCTGGGCATTGATGAGAGCCGGGCCGAGCAGTTTAAGCGCGACGTGGGCCTGGGCGCGAGTTCTAATGATGGCGTGGGCCAGATTATTAGCCGCGTTTTCGGGGCCGTGGTCAATGAAATGAAATATTCATTGTCTCTTTACCAAGGCCAAGGCAAAAGCAAAATTGAGAAAATTCTCTTAACCGGCGGCAGCGCTTTTTTGCCTTCTTTAGCTGACTATCTTACTCAATCATTAGGCATCCGCGCCTTTGTGGCTAACCCTTGGGCCCGGATTTCATATCCCACGGAATTAAAGGAGGTTCTGGATGAACTGGGGCCGCGGATGGCCGTAGCCGTGGGTTTAGCCATGAGAGAAATCGTTTAAGAATTTCCAAATCCCAATTTACTATGCCTCCTGATCAAAACCAAAATATAAACCTCTTGCCCGGTGATTTGCAGAGAAAGCGGGAAGTGATAAAAAAAGTCATTGCCAGTGACGTTGTTGAATATACCCAGCCGCAAAATGGCCAGACCACCAAGCTTCAACCTAATTTTTTGAATCAAACCCGGCCAGTGATTAAGCCTTTGCCCAAGAAGGAGCCAGCCAAGAAGCCTGAACCTAAGCCTGAACCTAAAAAAGAGCCAAAAGAAAGCTGGTGGCGCAAAATAAAGGCTGCGCCAGTTCCGGTGGCGCCAAAAAAAGAAGAGCCAAAACCAGTGGCGCCCAAAGAACCGGTTAATTTGGACGTCAATCTTTTGTCTGAAGAATACGCCGAAGTTTTTAAAGTCAGGAACCAAAAATCAATTCTTATTACCTGGGTCGTTATTACGGCCGCGGTCATCATTTTCGCTTATCTCGGCATTTATCTTTATCAAATAAAAAAGAGCGCCGCTATCCGCCAGACCAGCCAAATCAACGCTGAACTGGAAAAAACCATTGCCACTTACAGCGGTCTGGAACAGGAAGACGCGCTGCTGCTGCAAAAAATATCTTCATTGAAAACTTTGCTTGGAAATCACGTTAGCCTTAGCAATTTTTTGCGGCTTTTGGAAGCCGTTACCACGCCCGAGGTTACCTATACGGCCCTGGCCGCTTCCCGCGAGGGCTTGGTAACCATTACGGCCTTGGCCACTGATTACACGGCCCTGGCCCGCCAGCTCTCTATTCTGCAGGAACACACCGAGTGGGTGCGAGACGCGCAAGTAACGTCGGCTCAACTGTCAAAGGACAACCAAGCTAAAAGCCGGGGAGTGGAGTTTGACCTATTATTAAAAGTTGACCAATCGGTTTTTAGCGAAACCGAAAAAATCGCGCCTTAACCGTTATGGCCGAAATTATCACCCAGCAACCAAACACAGCCGCGAGCGCCGCTCCCGCGGCGATAAAACCGCCAAGTTATTTGTTGCGCTGGTTTTTGCAATATTATCAGTTGGTGACAGCGGCCAGCTGCATCCTGCTTTTGGTTTTAGGCTATTTTTTGCTGCTCTCGCCTAAATTAACCCGGGCCAGAATTGATGAGGCTGCCAAGTTCGCTACCGAGCAAGAACGGCAAAAAAATTTAGAGCTTAAACTCCAGTATTTGGCGGCCTTGTCAAAAAAGCGAGCTGAAACCAGCGAGGCTGACATTCAAAAGATTGCTTTCCTATTGCCCTCGGGCCCAGCCATACCCGAGTTTTTAGCCAGCTTGGAAGGCATTGCCCGCGAGAGCCAAGTGACTGTTGAAGGCATAGAATTATCTTTAATCGAACCTGTCAAAACCAAGGACCAGTCAAAGGGAGTTGCTGTTGACAGTCTGCCGCCCGATATCCGGGCCTTGGAAGCGTCAGTCAATGTTGCCGCCACTACTTACAGCGCTCTGAAAACGTTTTTAGCCAATATTGAGCACAGCTTGCGCTTAATGGATGTGGTCGCCCTGTTGTACAGCCCGGCTGCGAAATCTTACACCATTATGGTGCACACTTATTATTTGCCTAAGTAATGAACTTGTATTGGGTTTTAAATTTATTTTTAAAATTAACACGGATTCTTTAGGGTAAATTTTCTTCTTTTACCCACGAATCAACGAATCAGGTACAAATTTACAAATATTCGTAAATTCGTAACAGATTCGTTGATTCGTGGGAATAATCAACATATGGCTCTAGTTCAACGCCGTTTATCGGAAAAAAAACAGTTTGCGCTTTATGGCGCCCTAGGCGCCGTGTTGCTGATAACTTTTTTAGTGGCTTATTTTGGGTTGCTCAAAAAGCCGGCTGTGGTGAGTACCGCGCCGCCGCCAGCAATCGAGGCGAGCCAGGC
>MHKO01000051.1:572-13494 GCA_001818435.1 Candidatus Komeilibacteria bacterium RIFCSPLOWO2_02_FULL_48_11 | reverse complement strand
CTGACCATTATCACTTGAGCCCCAGGGCCGGGCCGACCCTTTCCTGGCGGTTCCTCAGGAGACTGAATAATGTTATCACCATTGTTACAATTTTTAGCGGCCGAGAAGGTCATCACCCCAGCCATGGCCGAGAACGTCCAGTTGGAGTCGGAAAAATCCGGCCAGCCGATTGATGATTTGTTGACCGCGCGCGACGGCGTTCCAGAAGAGGTTCTTCTGGCCAAAAAAGGCGAACTGTATCATTTGCCCACAGTGGATTTAACGACCCAAACGATTAAGCGCGAGGCGCTGGAATTATTCCCCAAGGAAATAGTCAGCAATTATCAGATAGTGCCGTTCCAGCGCCAGGGCGAAAAATTGTCAGTGGCCCTGGTCCACCCTGAGAATTTAAAAGCGCGCGAAGCGGCCGATTTCCTGGCCCGCCAAGAAGGCTGGGATACCTCTTTTTACGTTGCCACGTCAGCCGGGCTCAAGCATGCTCTTGACCAGTATGCCAATCTTTCCAAAGAAGTGGCCGAGGCCCTGGTCTACATCGGAGCGGCAGAAGAAAAAGAAGCCGCCCGCTCAACCACTGAAGCGGGGCTGGAGGAAGTCGTCAAAAGCGCGCCGGTTTCCAAAATGGTGAACGTCATTCTGCGCCATGCCATTGAAGGCAAAGCTTCAGATATTCACATTGAACCCGGGGAGAACGACAGCCGGGTGCGCTACCGCATTGACGGCATACTCCATACCACTTTGACCTTGCCCAAATATATTCATGCTTCGGTTGTTTCCCGCATTAAGGTGCTGGCCAATTTAAAGCTGGATGAAACCCGCAAGCCCCAGGACGGCCGCATCCATGTGCGCATTGAAGGACGCGAGGTTGACGTGCGCGTTTCCACCATGCCTTTGATTGGCAGTGAAAAAGTGGTCATGCGCATTTTAGACGTTACTAGCGGCGCGCCCAAGCTTCAAGATTTGGGCTTTATGGGCCATAACCTTAAAGAAATTGAAGATAATATCCACGAGCCCAATGGCCTTTTTTTGGTGACCGGCCCAACCGGCAGCGGCAAATCAACCACGCTTTTTGCCTGTCTTTCCATTTTAAATCAGGAGGGAGTGAATATTGTAACTTTGGAAGATCCGGTTGAATATTTTTTGGCTGGCGCCAACCAGGCTCCCATCCGGCCCGAAGTCGGTTTTACTTTCGCTTCCGGCTTGCGCTCCATTCTGCGCCAAGACCCGGATATTATCATGGTCGGCGAAATCCGCGACAACGAAACGGCCGAACTGGCGGTGCAGGCCGCCCTGACCGGCCACATTGTGCTTTCCACTTTGCATACCAACGATGCTGTTGGCGCTGTGCCGCGCCTTTTAGACATGAAAGTGGAATCATTTCTTTTGGCCTCAACCATTAACGTGCTGATTGCCCAGCGCCTGGTGCGCCGCATTTGCCAGAATTGCAAAGAGAAAGCAACTGTGGCCAGCGACATCCGCCAAGTGGCGGAACGGGTGCTGGCTAAAGTTGACGACCAGGTAATTTTTGCCGGCGTGGATAAAAATAATTTGCAGTTTTACCGCGGTCAAGGATGCGCCAAATGCGGCGGCACCGGTTTTGAAGGCCGCTTGTCAATTTGCGAAGTGATTGCCAATACCCGCAACCTGCAGCAGATTATCAATAAAGGTTTTGCTCTGGCCGAGGTTGAGGCTGAACTGAAAGAGCAAGGTTTTATTTCCATGATGCAGGACGGCATTATGAAAGCGCTCTTGGGATTAACCACCGTGGAAGAGGTGGTGGTGGCGACCAAGGAATAGTCCCACAATTTATTCACGAATTTCACTAATTAAACTGTCATCCCGAGCCCCTAATAGAGGACGCCATTGATCACGGACGCATAAAACGACTGAACAGAAATCAACAAATCGGGTGTCGTGGGGCGAGAGGATCCCCTGGCAATCGCAATTAACATGGGATCTCTCGCCTCGCCTGGCATAGTGCGATTGACTTCTTGATAACAGATAGACGTTACTTGCGTTTAAGACTGTTTATACAGAGGCTCGAGATGACAAATTAATTATTCGTGAATAAATTAGTGAAAGGAGAAATCCTTATGAATAATGCAAAAAACCCAATTGTTCTTTTGGTTGAGGATGATCTTTTCCTGCAGCGGATGTATGCCGCCAAACTGGCCAAAGAGGGTTTGAATGCGCTGACGGCAGTTGACGGTGAAAAGGCGCTGGCCCTAATGTCCGAAACAGTGCCGGCCGTGGTTTTATTGGATATTCTGATGCCAAAAAAAGACGGCTTTGCGGTTCTGGAGGCCATGCGCGCTGATGAGCGGCTTAAAGACGTGCCAGTGGTGCTCCTCACTAACCTGGGCGAGCAAGAGGACGTAAAGCGCGCCCGGCGTCTGGGAGCGAATGAGTATCTCATCAAAGCCCATTTTCTGCCGTCAGAAGTGATTGGAGTGGTGAAGAAATATATTAAATAATTAAAAAAAGATACAAGAAACCAGCCTTTGGCTGGGATCTCAGAATTAAACACGAGATTCTTCGGCTTCGCCTCAGAATGACGCGCATATTTAGCCATTTGACATTGATTTGAACTTTGGGTTTTGATATTCGGCATTCTAATTTGAATATTGCATCTTGCTTGCCTGCCCGCCTCTGGCGGGGTTATTGTATCTTGTATCTTATTTACGTTTATGCCCGATACAACAGAACAACCCGCTCCACTCAAAGACAGTCCCACCGACATTCTTCATTTTGAAAAATGGCTGGCTATTTTAGGGGAACGCCAGGCCACTGATTTGCATTTGGCTGTGGGCAATGTGCCCATGCTGCGCCTTGACGGCGCCATCACGCCTCTTTTGGAAGAAGATATTTTAACGGCTGAACGGCTGAACACCATTGTCCGTCATCTGCTGGCGGAAGACGAGTTAAAAATACTTGAGAGCGAGCGCGAAGTAATTGTCAGCCAGACGTTAAAAAAAGTGATGCGTTTCCGCATCCATGTTTTTTACAGCCGGTCTTTTTTATCTTTGTCCATGCGTTATTTGCCGGCTGAGGAACCGAATTTGGAGGCGCTCGGACTGCCGGATTTAATTAAGGAGTGCCGAACAGCGGAGCGGGGCTTGCTTTTTATCACCGGCCCCTTTGATTCGGGCCGGACCACCACGGTCCGCGCCCTGCTCTCGGCCATCAACCAGACGCGGGCCGATTACATTGTTACTTTGGAAAAGCCGATTGAGTATCTTATTCCCAGCGTCAAATCAGTGGTGGTCCAGCGCGCCATTGGACGCGATGCCAAAGATTTTGCTTCGGCTTTAACCGCTTTGAACGAAGAGGACGCGAATGTAATCGTTATTAGCAAATTAGACACTCAAGAAACCGTGGAGCAGGCCTTGACTTTAGCCGCTTCCGGGCGGTTGATAATCGCGGTTGGAGACAGCCGGCACGCTCTTGGCTTGATAGAACAGTTGCGCGACCTGTTTCCCGAATCCCAGCGCAGCCGAGTGTTGTCCTTGTTGGCCGATTCGCTTATCGGTATTGTAGCCCAGTTATTATTGCCGCGCTTGGGCGGGGGCCGGATTTTAATAAGCGAAGTGTTGCGCGGCACCAATCCGGTAAAATCGCTTATCCGCGACAATAAGCTGGTTCAGCTGCGGACTATCATGCAAACCGCCCGCGCTGAAGGCATGGTTACTTTAGACCAGAGCCTAGCCCAAGCCGTAAAGAGCGGCAGCGTGGCGCTGGCCACGGCCAAAGAGCAGGCTATTGATCAGAATCAGTTTAACAGCCTAGTGTCGCATTAAGTCAATAATGTCAAATATCAAAGCTCAAATGCCAAATGAATGTCAAAATCCAAATGCCAAAAAGTATGATCTTGAAGAAAGAACGGCTATCTTTGGCGAGAATATAATTGACTTTGCCAGAAGTTTAGAAAAAAATATCATCAATATTCCATTAATAAAGCAAGTTATTAGGTCTGGTACCAGTATTGGCGCTAATTACTGCGAAGCGGATGGCGCTGAATCCAAGAAAGACTTCAAGCACAAAATCAGACTTTGTAAGAAAGAATCAAAAGAGACAAAACATTGGTTAAGAATGTTGGCTAAAGCTAATGAAAATAAAGTAGAAGAATGTCGTAAACTATGGCAAGAGGCCCAAGAATTAACATTGATATTTTCAAGTATTGCCAAAGATGACTAATTTAGACATTTAGTCATTTGACCTTGATTTGAACTTTGGATTTTGACATTTGGATTTATATTTTTATGCCATTTTTTGATTACACAGCCGTTACCAGCGAACAAAAACAGGTCCAAGGCGTGGTGGACGCGGCCACGCTGGACGCGGCCATGAGCACCCTAACCGACAAGGGTTTGCTGGTTGTTTCTTTGAAAGCCCGGGCCGAGCCAAGAGGTTTGGGGAGCGAGCTGGGAATTTTTAATCGCGTTAAAGTCAAAGACGTCGTTATTTTCTCTCGTCAACTTTCGGTTATGGTGTCGGCCACTTTGCCGGTGGTGCAGGCCTTGCGGATTTTAACAAAGCAGATTGACAATGTTTCTTTGAAAATAATCGTTTCCGAGGTGGCGGATGCGGTGGATGGCGGCGCCAGGCTTTCCGACGCTTTTGGCCGCTATCCCAAAGTTTTTTCTCATTTTTACGTGAGCATGATCCGTTCCGGCGAAACCGCCGGCAAACTGGACGAAGTTTTAAGCTATTTGGCCGACCAGCAGGAAAAAGATTACGATTTAATGAGCAAAACCCGAGGCGCCATGATTTATCCGGCGTTTATTCTTTTTGGATTGGCCGTGGTGGGCATAATCATGATGGTCTACGTGGTGCCCAAGTTAACTGAGATTTTAAAAGAAACCGGCACCCAATTGCCGATTACCACCCGATTGCTGATTGGCACTTCTAATTTTATCTCCGCGTATTGGTGGGCGATTATTTTAGCGGTTGGCGGCGCGGCCGCGGCTTTGATTTATTACCGGCGCAGCGAGGCTGGCCGCAAACAACTGGATTATCTGGTGTTAAAAGCGCCTATCTTTGGTCCGGTGATTTTGCAGAAAATATTTCTAGTGCGCTTTACGCGCAGTTTGTCCACGCTCTTGGCCGGAGGCGTGGCCATCAGCGAGGCTTTAAAAATTACCGGCGAGGTGGTGGGCAATGAAGTCTATCGCGACCTTATTTTAAAAACCGTCAAAGAAGTGGAAGACGGCAATTCCATTGCCACTATCTTCGAGACCTCGGAAGTGATGCCAACCATGGTGTCGCAGATGCTGGCCGTTGGGGAGCAGACCGGCAGAATTGATACGGTTCTGGTAAAGCTGTCTGATTTTTATTCGCGAGAAGTTGATAATGCCGTGTCTAATCTGGTTACCTTAATCGAGCCGCTGGTACTGATGCTGATGGGCGTGGCTGTGGCTATAATGGTGGCGGCAGTGATGCTGCCGATGTATAGCCTGGCCACAGGAGTGTAATTTTTGGTTGTTGTGGATAAAGTTAAGCAAAAAAAATTGAATTATGGTATAATTTAAGACACGAAATAAATCCAGCGCCTTTTTGCAGAGTATTGGGCTCTGCGAAAAGGTGCTGGATATGTATATATATGGTTCACACAAATAAAAAGGGGTTCACCCTGATTGAGCTTTTGGTGGTTATAGCCATTATTGGCATTTTATCTTCTTTGGCGGTTGTTTCTTTAAATAATGCCCGAGCCAAAGCGCGCGATGCCAAGCGTGTTTCTGATATTAGGCAGGTGCAAACGGCTCTGGAACTGTTTTTAGGGGATAGAAATGGCTATCCGGCTGGCAATGATTTAGTTTTAGGCGCCGGGGCTGGCGCCACTTTAAGCGAAGACAATGGTTTTAGCGCCACCGTGGGCGGCACCGCCTACATGGGCCGGGTGCCGGCCAATCCAGCGCCAGGCGGAACTGACTACAAATATACTTCTTACACCAGTTCAGCCGCCACTTCAATTTGCTCGGCCGTGCCTTGCGCTTGGTACAAAATTGAATTTGAAATTGAAGACCAGACCGGCGGTCTGCCGGAAGGCGCTCATGCGGCCGATCCTTCAGGCATAAATTAGTTTTCTTTTTTTATTGCAATAAATATATGATTTACAAATATATGATTTACTCAAAAAATAAAGGTTTTACCTTGATTGAACTTTTGGTGGTTATAGCCATAATTGGCTTACTCTCAACTTTAGCAGTGGTGGCTTTGAATAATGCCCGGCTAAAATCGCGCGATGCCAAGCGCATTTCGGATATTAAGCAGATTCAAACCGCGCTGGAGCTTTATTTTGCGGACCAAAATGCTTATCCAGGTGGCACGGCCAGCGCTTTAGGCACAGCCGGTTTTACCACCCTTTCCTCTGTGGCTGGGTTTTCTGGTACCCCGAGCGGCGCTACCTACATGGCCCAAGTGCCGGCTAATCCAACGCCAAACGGCACGGCTTATTCCTACACTGGCGCCACTTCTTCTTATACGCTTACCTTTACGCTTGAGGGCCAGACCGGACAGTTGGGACTCGGCATTCATACAGCTTCAGCTAGCGGCATTCAATAAACGCGGATGAAAATAAGATTATTTTTAATTAGGAAATTCAATCTATGATCACTCAAAGTAAAAAAGGTTTTACCTTGATTGAGCTTTTGGTGGTAATAGCCATCATTGGCATTCTTTCCACCTTGGCCGTTGTTTCGCTTAATAACGCCCGGGAGAAAGCTCGCGACGCCAAGCGCGTTTCGGATATTAAGCAGATCCAAACCGCCTTGGAGCTCTATTTTGCGGACAGCAATGGCTATCCACCTGGCACGGGCGTGGTTCTGGGCGGCGCTTCGGGCCAAACCCTGTCTGAGGCCGGCTTCACGGCCTCGGCTTCACAGTCAGGCACTGTCTATATGGCCCAAGTGCCTTCTAATCCCAGCCCAGGCGGAGCCAGCTACACCTACACCCAGACTTCAAGCGGCGTCAGCTATAACATTGGCTTTACTTTAGAAGGCCAAACCGGAGGATTAGCCGGCACTGCTCATACCGCCACGCCCTCTGGCATTCAGTAATTTTAGTTGTCAAAACAAGGCGCCTCGGGCCGGAAAAAGGCCAGGGGCGTTTTAGTTTTAAAGTGTGTTTTTTTGATGAAAATCTGTTATAATAAATTCAGGCTATGCTTGATATATTTATTGTTTTTTGGTTTCTAATTGGCGCCGCGGTTGGGAGTTTTTTGAACGTCGTTATCCACCGCTTGGAGCGCCACGAATCGTTTGTCCGCGGCCGGTCGCATTGTCCCCGGTGCCGCCATGTTTTAGCCTGGTACGATTTACTGCCAGTAATAAGTTTTTTCGCTCTGGGCCGGCGTTGCCGCTATTGTCGGGCTAAAATTTCCTGGCAATACCCGCTGGTTGAGGTAGCCACCGGCCTCTTGTTCGCGCTCGGGCCTGGCTTGGTTCAAGGATTTTGGCCGGCGCTTACTTATTTTATCGCGGTGGCGTTTTTTATGGTACTTTGGGTTTTTGACGCCACCTCTTATTTGGTGCCGGACCGCGTTAGCCTGCCGGCCATCGCGATTATTTTTGTTCTTAATTTTCTTTCCGGGGTTAAAATGTCTTCTCTGTTGTTGGGCGCGGTTTTGGGCGGGTTATGGTTTTTACTGCAATTTGCCATTTCCCGGGGCCGCTGGGTGGGTGGCGGGGACGTGCGGCTGGGCATATTGATTGGAGTTTTACTTGGTTATCCGCTGGTGTTTATTGGCTTGGCTTTGGCTTATTTAGGCGGCAGTTTAATAGCGGCTGTATTGCTCCTTTTGGGTCGAAAGCGGTTCGGCAGCCGCCTGCCTTTTGCCACCATGCTGTTGCCGGCTGCTTTGGCGGCTTGGCTTTGGGGCAGTAACATTTGGCAGTGGTATTTTACGGCTCTAGGTTTTTAGATTACTATGATCTCCAAAAACAACCACCAAGGCGCCACACTAGTAGAACTTATTATATCCATCGGCATTATGGGTGTTTTAATCGGGGCCACTATTTCCAATTTTCATGGCGGCAACAAGAATGAGTCGGTTAGGCTGGCCGCCCGGCTGGGGGAGACGGTTTTGCGTCAAGCTCAAACCATGACTTTAACCGGAGCGCTAACAAGCGGCTCTTTTCCCAGCGGCGGTTATGGGGCGCGGTTTGATATAGCGGCGCCGACAATCATCAGGTTGTTCGCGGACAGCAACAATAATCATGTTTTTGATGCCAACGAAGAAGTCGCGGACGAGCGGAGACAACTGCCAGCCAACGCATCTTTCGCCCTGGGAGGGAGCTTGGACGTGGTTTTTTCCTCGCCTGAAGGCACGGTTTTTTTTAACGGCGCGGACGCGCCCGACACCCAGGCCATACTATTTAACGCCGCCGGGTCGCCGATTACCAAATCAGTAATCATCTATCGTTTGTCCGGGCAGGTGAGAGTACAATGAGAATGTCAAAGTTCAAAATCCAAATGTCAAATCAAGTTCAAAATCCAAATGTCAAAAAATTCTTTAGACTTAAGTCATTTGACATTCATTTGTCATTTGGATTTTGTCATTTGACATTTTTGAGATGTTTCAGAAGAGCTGCTCAAAAAAATGTCTCAGGTCAGGGTTTATTAGAAACTACCATTGCCTTGGGCGTAATCGTCACCGGCATTGTCGGCATGCTGACTTTAACCATCTCCAACCAAAGTTCCAGTTTGGAATCCGCCGAGCGGCTGGTGGCCGCTAATCTGGCCCGCGAGGGCATAGAGATTGTTCGTAATATCCGCGACAGCAATTGGCTGCCTCGCGGCGCTTGGGACCAAGGACTGGAGAGCGGCACTGATTACACGGCCGTGCCTTTGTTCGACAAAGCCGCCAATGTTTGGACCTTGAGTTTTACGGCCAATGACTTAAATCATAGGGAGGCGCGTTTATGGCGCGAGGGCGGGGTTTATTTCCAGTCAACCCAAGAAACGCCGCCTGGGGCTGGCCTAACCACCTACCGCCGTTTGCTTCAATTGGACGAAATTTGCCAGGATAAATCAGTGGTTGTAAGCGGCTCGCAGTGCAACCCGGCTTTGAACCCAAAAATTGGGATTAAAGTCCAATCCAGAGTGCAGTGGGAAGCCAAGGGCAACACCCACCAGTTGACAGCTGAAGAGAGGTTGTTTAATTGGCGATAAAATACCCACGAATCTACAAATCAGTTACAAATCTACAAATAAACCACAAAGCCCATTGTGTCATTTCGAGCGAGGCGTACTCGCCGAGTCGAGGAATCCCTTGTACTTGGTTAATCCATATATAAGGGATTCCTCCACTCGCCCTGCTGGGCTCGGTCGGAATGACAAGCGAAGCCGTATGCGTAAAATCAAGTTTATAATCAAAAACAAGAAGGGATTTACTTTAGCCGAGATATTGGTGGCCATGGCCGTGTTCACCACCTCGGTGACTTCCATAGCCAATATCTTTATGTTCGCCAACCGGACCCAGCGCAAAACTCAGGCCGGGCTTGAGTCGCAAACCGACGCCCGTTTTGCCATGGAGGTTATGGCCCAGCAGGTGCGGCGCGGCAATATAGATTACGCTTATTACGGCGGTGCCATTGCCGCCAATCCGCAAACAGTCTTGGCCGTGATTGATAATAACAACAACCACATCCAATTTCGGCGTCAAGCAGCAGCCGGGCAGGGGATTATTCAGATTTCGCAAGACAACGGCGTTACCTGGGCTGACATCACTCCGCCGGAAATTTCCGTCAGCACTTTGGCGTTTTACATTTCTCCGGCCACCGACCCGTTTGCGTTAGTACCGGCAGCTAACCAGCAGCCATTAGTAACTATTGCCTTAACCACGACCAATACCACCACCGAGGGCGCCAGCATGCAGCCGATGTTTATACAGACAACGGTGTCGTCGAGGCAATATTTACGTTAGTATGAAAATTTCCAATAACCAATTTCCAAATTCCAGTAAATTTCCAATAACCAATTTTCAAAAGCTGGTTTGGTTATTGGAAATTGGAATTTGGAAATTTATTGGTTATTGGAAATTGGAATTTGGAAATTGGAAAAAACAGAAAGTGTTTGCTTGCAAGAGCGGCTCTCTTCTCCTCATGTCCATCCTTATCCTCTCCAGCATCATCACCGCGGCCAGCACCATGGGCACCATCACTCTGCAGAATTTGCGGCTGGGGATTGCGGTTGATAATGGTTTGGTGGCTCTTTACGCGGCTGAAAGCGGAGTGGAAGACGCTTTGTATGAAATACGCAAGAACGAGACTGCCGCGGCCGCGTTGCTAGCAAACGGCACTTTGGCCAACAACGCTTCCTGGGCGCGAACCATTACCACCACCACTATGAGTTTAGGCAAAACTGTGCCGATTAACGGCAGCTGGGAAATCAATCTTTACGAGCCAGATACCTCGCTCTCTCCACTTTCAAACCCCATCAAATCCCTGCGTCTTTCCTGGGCCGGTTCTGGCAGTGAATGGGCAGAAGTAAAAATTACTCCTTGGACCACGGCCGGTTCTTTGGGCGCGCCGACCACGCAGCTTTTCAGCGCCGCCTCCAATCCAGCCACAGTCAATTTGCAGGATGCCACCGCGGTTTTGTACCGGATACAGATTAAGGCGCTGTATTCAGCGCTTAATAACCTGACAGTCGCAGCTTATAATGGCCTGGATTTGAGCGGCTCGCCGGTTCCCTTGCCCACCCAGATTACCTTGCTTTCCACTGGCATGTTCCAGCGGGCCAAACAGGCGGTGCGGGCCATTATGGCTCACCGCGCGCCGCTTTCGGATGTGTTTGGATATGTGCTGTTCACGGAGGAGGATTTGATAAAACCTTAAATTCTGTCATCTCGAGCCCTTACTTTAATAAAAACACAAAACACCGAGTATGTATTAACCAAGATTATTAATCAACACTAAAAGCTGGGCAGGGCGAGGAGATCCCCTTATTAAACGCGATTACCAGGGGATCTCCTCTCCGCCCTGGGCGGATCGAGATGACAATTATGACCAAGCAAGAAGCAAAAATTAGAATCACTAAACTGCGCGATGAAATCAATCATAATCGTTACCTTTACCATGTTCTTGATAAGCCCCGGGTCTCGGATGCAGTTGACGATTCGCTGAAGCACGAGCTGGCCAAACTCGAAGAGCAGTTCCCTGATTTGGTTACCCCTGATTCGCCTACCCAGCGCGTGGGGGGCGAGCCCTTGCCAGCCTTTAAAAAAGTAACGCACCAAACGCGGATGCTTTCGCTTAACGACGCTTTTTCGTTTGATGAAGTGAGAGATTGGTTTGAGCGGGCCGAGCGTTATCTGGGCAAGAAGATTGAGCCTGATTTTTTTGCCGAAGTTAAGGCCGATGGTTTGGCCGTGAGCCTTGAATACGAAGACGGATTGTTCACGCGCGGCTCTACCCGCGGCGACGGGAGAGTGGGCGAGGATGTCACGGAAAATTTAAAAACCATTGATGCCATTCCTTTGCGCCTTGAGGAAAAAGCAGCGCCGCGCGGCCGGATTGAAGTGCGGGGCGAAGTCTACATGAAAAAAAAGGATTTTGAGGCCCTGAATCGTGAGCAAGGCAAGGCTGGCAGCCAAATTTTTGCCAATCCCCGGAACGCCGCGGCCGGTTCAATCCGCCAGCTGGATCCAAAAATCGCAGCCAATCGCAAACTCTCTTTCATTGCCTGGGATATAGTTACTGATTTGGGGCAGACAACCCATGCTAGAGCCCATGCCTTGGCCCGGGCTTTGGGTTTTCCCGTGGCTCAAGTTAATGAGCATTGTGATTCTTTGGCCAGTCTAAAAAGATATTATGATTCAATAGATAAAAAACGGGCTAAACTTCCTTTTAACATTGACGGCACGGTGATTAACATTAATGGCATTGCCATTTATAAAAAATTGGGCGCAGTGGGCAAAGCGCCGCGGGGCGCCGTGGCTTGGAAGTTCGCGGCTGAACAAGTCACCACCAGAGTTCGCGACATTATCATCCAGGTGGGCCGCACCGGCGCTTTAACGCCAGTCGCTGTCCTTGAGCCGGTAAGCGTGGCCGGCACCACGGTTTCTCGCGCCACGTTGCACAATGAGGATGAAATCAAGCGTCTGGATATTCGAATAGGAGATACGGTTGTCATCCAAAAGGCTGGTGACATTATTCCGGACGTGGTGGAAGTTTTGTCGCGCTTGCGCACTGGCAAAGAAAAGGTTTTCAAGATGCCCGCGAAATGTCCGGTCTGCTCCGGCAGAATAAAGCGCCAGGAAGGCGAGGTAGCTCATTACTGCGTTAATAAAGATTGTCCGGCTCGCGATCGCGAAGGCCTCTACCACTTTGTTTCCAAAAAAGCCTTTAACATTGATGGCCTGGGACCGAAAATTTTAGACCAGTTGCTTGATGTGGGATTGATTAAAGACGCGGCCGATTTATTTGCTTTGCGGCAGGAGCAAATTCAGGAGTTGGAGCGGTTTGACGTCAAATCAGCCCAAAATCTCATTGACGCGATAGATGCGGCGCGGACTGTGCCGCTCGGGCGCTTCATTTATGCTCTGGGCATTCGTCATGTTGGGGAGGAAACCGGCAGAGCGCTGGCCAGTTATTTTGGCGCGTTAAACAAAGTCAAAGACGCCTCTTTGGGGGAATTGCGCCAGGTTCCAGACATTGGCGAGGTAGTTGCCGAGAGTATTGCCAATTATTTTAGCGATAAGAAGAATCTTGCCTTGGTTGAGAGATTGCTGGAAAATGGGGTTAAGATTGAAGTCGTCAAAACTGTTTCCAAAAAGTTGGCCGGCAAAACCTTTGCGCTCACCGGCGCGTTGGATTCTTTAACGCGTGATCAGGCTAAAGAGAAAATCCGTTTGCTCGGCGGCGACGTTTCGTCATCGGTGAGCAAAGAAACCGATTGCGTTGTGGCTGGCGCTGAAGCCGGGTCA
>MHKO01000051.1:0-498 GCA_001818435.1 Candidatus Komeilibacteria bacterium RIFCSPLOWO2_02_FULL_48_11 | reverse complement strand
AATAATAGATGAGCAGGAGTTTTTGAAGATGATATCTTATTAGTAAAATATAACTGTCATTGCGAGGAGTCCCCCCTCGGGCATACTCGGGGCAGGCTCCCTCGGGACGACGCGGCAATCCCAGGTTTTATCAAAAAATATGGAATACACATATTTTGTATATATAATGACAAACAAAAATAATCATGTTTTATATACCGGAGTTAGGCGAAATGTAGCCGTATAAATATTGTCTTAAAAAATAAATACTATGGATCATGCAACTTTAATAAAACTCGAAAAACAAGGGAGAATTTTAATAGGAGTTGATCGCGTGATGGCTCGAAAATTCTACACCGATATTCCTATGCGAAAAATTAGAAGAGAAACAGACGAAACACCATACTTTGAAAAAATAATTGTCTGGTTTGCTTTTTTGTTTGGGCCCATATCACTTTTGGTAAGTATCATGATCGGATTTTTGGCCTTTAATTGGTGGGGTATAATTTTTCTTCTATT
>MHKO01000050.1:23920-28244 GCA_001818435.1 Candidatus Komeilibacteria bacterium RIFCSPLOWO2_02_FULL_48_11 | reverse complement strand
AAGATAAAATAGATTCAAAAAACTAGATTCTGCTTAATAAATATATCAATTTAAACTCAAATGATTACCCAAAGATGTTAAAGAACCAAAAAAGTATAGATTTTCATTATCCACTTTTTTGTTGTCAGATTTTAGGGGTAAGTGGTATAATAAAAACACTATGCCCAATATCATTCAAACTCCAACCGAGAACGACTTAAAAGCGTTGGCCGCGAAACAAGGTCAGAAGCTGGGTTTTTTAATAGCCGCTCTTAATGTCTCGGACGAGGTCAAAGAGGCGTTTTTTGATTTACTGCCCCATCTTTCTTTAGAGCAGTTGGAACGTCTAACCAATATATTGGAGAGCAAGTACTTGTCCCAGCAGACCTCTGGCCCGGATGAAAAATTAAAGGCCGAGCTTGAGGCCATCAAGTCAAATTCTGATGCTCAAGAGGATGCGGCTGACAAAGAAGCCTTGGCTGACTTAAAACAATTAGCCATAAAAATAATTTAACATGGCTCCAGAAAGCAGAGAATTTACGCCTCCAGAACCGGAAGCTGAAGCCAGCGCCGAGCGCCAAGGCCGGGGGTGGGTTGGTGAAAAGTGGGCTGCGGCTAAAGAGATGGCTTCCAGCCGCGAGGTGCAGCAGGCCGTTGGCAAGGCGGCTTACGATACCGCCACCTCGGTTTTTGGCGTCAAAACAGCAACTGACTTGGTGTTGGCTTTGGCTGGACGCGGCGACATTGCCGGCTATTTTAAGGAGCGCTGGGGACAAGGCGGCATAGTTGAGGAAAAAAAGGAGCTGAATTCAGCTCTGGAAGATTTGGTGGCCGCGGCCCAAGTCCGGCGGCAAGAAAAAGAAACCAATGAGGTCCAAGAGGGAGCGTCAGAGGCAAAACTGTTGTTGCGGGAAAAAATTAAATCTTACAAGGAAAGAATTGAAACCGCCAAACACCTTCCGGAAACGGAAAAAAAAGCTTTGCGCCAGCAACTGGGGGCCATTATTGCTAAAAATGTCAACCGCGAGGCGGTTGCGGACAAAGAAAGAGAGAGTGAGGTCGGCCATGTTTTGGGTACCTATTTGGAGACAAAAATCAAAGGCGCTAAACTGGCCAAAGACGCGCTCAATTTGGCTTTGACCGGTTCGGGCTTGATGGCCCTGCGGGGAGTAAGCTATGGCCTAATGGCCGGCATTGAGCGGGCCCAAAAGGCCAATGTTAAGTTTGAAAAGTCAAAATTGCGAGCCGGCGATGAGGCCGCGGAAGAGTTGGGCGCCAAAGAGCGCTGGAGTTTTATTATTAAGGATGTTTTTGTAACCTCGGCCCAAGAAACCGGGCAGGCTTTGGCTTTTAAAGGAAAAAAGTCGCGCACCCGCAAGGCCGTGGATTTTGCTCAGGCCGCGGGCGCGGTGTTGCGCTGTTTTGGCATTGGCGGGACAGCGCTCAACGAGATTTGGCACAGCGGATTGTCAGCTTCAACTTCAGAGGCCGCTGACCGGATGCTCGTTGCTTTTGAGAACTCTGGGGTTGCGGGTGTATCCGAGGGAGTGAAAGAGAATTTCATGGTCAATGCCGAAAGAATGGCTCAATTATACCTCCACCCGATTGACAGCTTTACACAGCGGTATGGCGGCAAAAGAGCTGAACTTGAAACTCCGGCTAATGGCCAGGCCGGACCTTTGCCCGAGGAACATGGCCAATTGCCGGAAACAGGAGCCAAGCCAATGGAAATTCCAAAACCGGAAAGAGCTGAAATTTCAGAGTTGTCGGAATGGAAAGACGTTATAGAATCAACCGGGCGCAAGCAAGGCAAGTACGATTCTATCTGGGCATCCACCAGGCACATTATTAAAGACCATGCGCAAGAAATGCGCTACACCGGATCGATTGACGATAATGATGCTTTGAACAAATGGGCTGAAACCCAAACCGCGAACTTAGTGAACCAATTGGCAAAAGAACAAGGTGGAAAAATTCAAAATTTGGTTCATGATGGCGACATGGTGTTTATTAAAAAAGAAGCAGACGGCGCGTTTAGTTTGCGTTTTGAGGCCAGCTCCGGAATAGCGCCAGGGCACTTGCCTGAAGCGCCTGAAGCAAAGCCGGCAACTCCACTGCCAGCTGAAGCTCCACAACCAAAAGAAGTGTCTGTGCCGGTAGAAGAACCAAAATCCACTGCCGCGCCGGAGGTAATATTCGCGCCTGATAAAAAGAAGGCACTGGCTCATCTGCACGAGCTGGACCGCGAGATGCGCGAAGGCGAGGGCAAGTTTCATTTTGGCAAGCCGGAGAGCGGGGAGCTTGCGGCCAAACTCAATGCCCTGGCCCAAGACTATGGTTTGAATCATGAACAAGCGGAAGAGTTTGTTAATGACATTGCCAAGGCAGATGGCGACAATACCCTTTCCCGCGATGATTTCAAAAAGTTCGGCTTATGGTCAAAAGACAAGGACCGGAATTTTTTTACCACGGAGTTTGGCGATGAGGTAAAGATAAAAAAGAATCATTTTGACATTGAGGCGTTTGAGAGGAAAATTAACGAGTTTAAACAAACTCATCTCGAAGGAGCGGCTGTGCCGGAAGTTGAAGCTGTTGAGGCGGGAACTGGCATTGAGCCTCCAGCTCCAGCGGAGCCATTGGAAGAAAAGCCGGCGATGGTTGTTGACAAAGCCGAAGTAGAGCCCAAAGTTGGACAATCGTTTGCCGAGCAAGTGAGAAATGCCAACAGCGAGGTTGAGCAACTGCAGATTGCTCGGGAGAATATCCTCAACATGGAAAGCCATGCAGATATTCTTAAAGACACGCCGCTTGACGTGCTGAATTTTTACTTAAAGACTTCAATGTACGACCCTCAAGGCAACCTCGTGGATGCTAATTCGAAATTTTGGAATTTTAACGCTCAAGAAACCGTCAAAGGAGTTTTAAAAGCCGCATTAGATTTAACGAATGGCACGAAAGTCTTTTTTGATTCTAAAGAAATATCGGCGGAATCGGGCAATTATTTTTACATTTTAGACACCCGGCCGGACCAAACGTGGCAGGTGCTGTTCGCGGAGCGGGACAAACCAGGCTCTGATAAGTGGCGGCTGCATGAGCTCAATGATAATGACGCTAGCCAAGGCCAGGCGCTTGGCAAGAGCTTTTTAAGACCCCAAGGAAAAGCTTTTACCCGAGAAGAAGCGGCCAAATTTTTGAATTACACCACTGCGGCCGAAGTTCCGTCCGCGGGGCCGGAGCCGGCACAAGCAGGGGCCGGGCCAGCAACAGTGGCGCCAGCAGCCGAAGCTCTGCTGGCGGCAGAAGAATCCGCGCCTGGAATCACTAATGAGCAGATTGAAGTTTTAAAAAAGACATTGGAGGCTAAAGATATGCTCTTCGGCGACAAGTTGGCGGCTTTAAAACAATTTGTGCCTGAAGGCCAGCACGTTAAAATAGGCGACCATGTATTTGGCAAATATGGCGGGCATATTATTGTTGTTACCCATTTTAAAGAAGACGGGCGAGTGGATGGCGGCTATCAGTTGTCTGACAAGAATATTGACGAACTTTTTGCTCCGAGCCGGCCGGAAGGCGTTCTTGAGGGAGCGCCGGCTGACTTGGAAGCCGGCCAAACGGCCTTATCAAATCTTGAAAATATTGCGGGCCGCGGCAGTGTTGATTACCAAACCATTGCTCCGTTCCTGAATGAGAGTTCAACGTTCGCGCCCGGCCAGACGCTGGATACTGCAAAGTTGGAAAAGCTGGAAGTAGGAGATTATAACCGGTTCTTGGAATACTTTAGATTTCGGACGCGCGAAATTGCAAAAGATTATCTTAACAATCCCACGCCAGATAATTTGGAAGCTCTCCGGAAGCGGGTGTTGCAAAAATACGCAACTGAAGCATTCGGCGCAGAAGGTTGGAACTGGATTGACGCGGCTTTCAGCGGTCCGCACAAAAAAGTTTTGGAATCTCTTCAGCGCTTGGCGCAGACTGAAGTCAAAGGCGGATAAAAAATAGACCTGCAAAAAAAAACAGCCCCACTTGAAAATAAAGTGTGGGGCTGTTAAAAGTACAATTACTCGTTCGGCTCGCCTAGAAACTGGCGAGCCGAACGAGCGCGGCTTTCTTTTCGTTTTTGGAGGCTTCCTTGCCTCCTGGAGCCACCTTGGCTCCGAAGAGCGCGGCCGCGTCGTGAGCCACGCTCGTGATTCTGTCCAATGCATCGTCCGCCTTGCTGTAGGCGGCAGACGCCTTGGAGATGGCGTAATCCACCTGCTCGCGGATGCGAGCGGTAGAGTCCGCCACAATCTTGGCCTCGGCCAGCATTGCCTTGGCCTCGGCCAGCAACAGGGCAGCGGCTGAG
>MHKO01000050.1:22977-23880 GCA_001818435.1 Candidatus Komeilibacteria bacterium RIFCSPLOWO2_02_FULL_48_11 | reverse complement strand
CCACAAAGGCCTCTGCTTGCTGGGAACGCGGAGCGTTCCCCATGCCATTGGCCTTGGCCCAGTCCGACGTGGCTTGGCCAAACGCGACCCCGGTATAATACCCTTGGGGCGCGTTCTTCTTCTTGCCGTTCTTGCCGCCGCCAGCAGATGCGGGGCGGGCGCGCACCAAGGACAGGGCCTTGTTAGCCGAGTCCTGGGCCGCGGCAGTCGCAGCGTTCACCCGCACGCCCCACCGGACCATTCCTTTGGCCTTGGCCGCCTCCCACCACCAGCTGAGGCCGGTGGAATCGGGCGGCACCGCGAGAACCGACTGGGCCTGGGCCGGTCCAGCGACCATCATGGTCGCGACCAGCGCCAGGGTCACCATGGCGACGATGTTCAGGATGTTCATTTCATATCCTCCTTTTTATTTCGTTTGAGGGTTTTTTACATTTCGTCGAAGCTCGTGGGCTCCGACGACTTCGGTGCCGCAGGCGGGGGCGACGCCGGCCTGGTTTCGGCCGGGGTGGTCTCCTCGCCCTCTTCGGCGACGGCGGGCGCCTGCGGCTGGCCGCCGGCCTTGAGTGCCCGGATCTGGGCACTCAACTGGACATTGGTGTCCCTCAAAACTTCGAGGGACGTCCGATACGACTCGGCGTCTGCCACCGCCGAGTTATACTCGGAGTAAATGTACATCATCACGATCGCCGCGATAATGGACAGCACCGCGGCTACCCCGGAAAAAAACCTCCACTTGCTAGCTCTGTCCTCGGCCTTGGTGGCCTTGGACATATTTTTTGCGATCTGCTCCTCGAGCCGCTGCCTATCCTCGGCGCGGCCCTCCCGCTCGCCGTTGAGCTCGGCCTGGAGGGTGTCGGCCTCGGCCGCAAACTTCGCGGCTTCCTCTTCCGCGGCCTTCTTTGC
>MHKO01000050.1:22040-22961 GCA_001818435.1 Candidatus Komeilibacteria bacterium RIFCSPLOWO2_02_FULL_48_11 | reverse complement strand
AGCGGTCAGGCTGTCCGCCTTGGACCTCAGGCTTGCGGCCTGGGCCAGAGCGTCCTGGGCCCGCCGCTTCTCGGCCTCGGCCTCGGGCTGGGCACTCTGGAGCTCCTGCTTCAGGGCCGCGAGCCGCTCCTCGGGGGAGGGCTCGGGCGTGGCCTCGGTCTCCGCCTCTATTGCGCGGAGCATTTCAGCCGCGTCCGTCTTTTCTTCTTCTGCCATTTTGCACCTCCGTCTCCCTCTGGGAGACAAAAAAAGTGGAAAGAAGATAAGGATGGGTGGTCTCGAAAAAACAAAAAAAATTAGCGGGTACCACCTCCTTAAATTTTTGAATTTTTTTAAAGTTAAAGTTCGATTTTTGTTAATATAAAAGTATAGCATAAGTGGAAATAGTTGTCAAGGGTTAAAAAGGCCAATAAATATAGTGTTTTTAATTTGGCTAATATCAGGCAAATAAAAAACCGCTGCCTAGAGAACGCGATATTGCTTGCGTTTCCAGGCTAGCGGTTTGAGATGCAGGTGATGTTTTACCTACATCTCGACAAAGCTGTTTGGCTCCCTTTTGGGAGCCTGTGTGTTCGGTGGAGGGGGTGCCTTTTCCACCTTGGCTTGTGTGGCCGTGGGCGGCACCGGGGTCTTCTGGGCCGGCGGTGCCTTTTCCACCTTGGCCGGCGGGGGCGGAGCCTCTACCCTGGTCGCGGGAGACTCAACCACCGAACGCGCCGGGGCCGGTTTTTCGGTGGTGGTATTGGATGCTATCCACCACCAGCCGAATATGAAACCTGCCACCCCAAGAAGGCTGAATACGACCCCAAGAAAGCTGACGCCTCCGGATTCGCGGGCCGGGGGCGGGGCGGAGTGGGGGTGGCGACGGGGCTGGGGTCGGGGCGGTGGAAGCGGATCTGGAGGAAGCTTTGCGAGCTCCCT
>MHKO01000050.1:17398-22013 GCA_001818435.1 Candidatus Komeilibacteria bacterium RIFCSPLOWO2_02_FULL_48_11 | reverse complement strand
ATGCCGCTGGAGATAATAGTGCAAGGACCCTGCGTCATGGTCGCCCCATTCGGGGCCGGGAGGAATTTCTATTTCAAACTTATTGTACAGTCCCCTCAACGCTCCCATGCCCCTTGGGTCCTGGGGCGTTAAATACTCCAAGCGCCCAAGAGCCTCCTCGATTTCTTTAATTTTTTTCTGGATCTCTTCTCTTTTTTTCATCTAACCCCTCCTATGGGTTATGGGTTACCGATGGGTTTGTGCATTTTTTGTATGGGTTTTATACTATCACGAAATGAATAAACCGTCAAGTTTTTGGGGTTCTTTAACATCTTTGGGTAATCATTTGAGTTTAAATTGATATATTTATTAAGCAGAATCTAGTTTTTTGAATCTATTTTATCTTTTTTAAAAATACCCACTTAAATTTAAGATTTTTTAATAATATAGCAATCGTAGATAAAACCATTTTACACTATTTTAAAGCTAATTTTTGGTATATTACGTCAGATATAATTTACCCAAAGATGTTAAAGAACCGTTTTTGGGCAAAAGTTGAAAAATTTGGGCTAGTTATGCACAAGACACCAAAAATGGAAAAGTGTATAATAAATTCAATCATTTAAAACAAACTATCAAAACTATGGCCACACCTATTCCCAATGAAATAAGAGATTTTTTGGAAAAAATGGTGGTTGACAAAGGAATCAGCAACCCTTCGCCTGAACTCCACCAAGACATGATAGAGAGCTTGTTTCAGCGCCTGCAAGCTTATCTTTTTACTGATGTGGTAAAAAATTTGAGCCAGGCTGATGCCCAAGAGCTTAATCAAAAAATAGAACAAGGCGAGCTCACGCCAGACCAGTCTTTAGAGTGGCTAAAAAGCCGGGTAAAAAACATTAGCAAGATTCTGGCCGATTCCATGGCAGAATTTAGAAACATTTATCTAGCGGCCTAACATATAAATCCTATGCCTACACCAGAAGGTCAAAGCGGAATTACGCCTCCAGAACAAGAGCAACTTGAAGAAGAGAGAAAAGAAGGCACAGCTGAAGTAGTTAGAGAGCAAAAAGAAAAAGAGCGTCAAGAAATCCTTGATAAGCTTCATGTTGCTATTGACGTTATAAAACAGATGCCATCAGCCGAGCAAACCCCGGTTCAGGCCTGGCTCGTTGCCATGATTGAGAAAACAGAGTCAGAACTTGGGGATGACGGCAAGTACGAAGTGGCTATTGGCGAGCACAGCCAGCGCGAGGGTATTCCGGTTGATGTTTTGATTGAGGAGATGTCAGCAGGGCAAGAAAAAGAATCTTCCCAAGCCGCGGAATTTGAGGAGCAAATTCAAAAACTGAAGCAGGCGCATGAGGACGTCTTGCGGCAATGGCAAAGCCAAGGCGCTCTTGAAATTGATTCCGAGCACCAGAAAAAAATGGCTTGGCACGCCGTGTATAATCAGGCTGAGCGGCCTTTACAGGAACAAGTTGAAGCTTTGCGTAAAGAATGGGCTGAGCTGGACCAGGCTGGTAAAGATTACGAGGTGGATACTGACCAGTTCGCTTTGCAAAGTGGTGAGGCCTTGCGCCAAATAATCGAGCAAAAACTGGAGCCCCAAGCAGCCCAGTTGCAGGAAAAAGCCGCTAAATTTCAAGAACTCAAGGATTTCCTGGAAAGCCACAGCCAAGGTTATTTTGAATTGCGGCCGGATATGCAGGGTGAAAAACAGCACTGGCGCACTGAATACGAAGCCAAGTTAATTTCCAAAGATTATCGGAGCACCGGCAATGAGGATGATGATTATGCCTTGGCCATGGAGGCTATGAGCAAGCGCCGTGAGCTTATTTTGCCGGATTTAACAGTGAGCGCTCAAGAGCCGGCAATTGAGCCGGTAATCGAACCTGTTCCGGTTCCAGAGCCGGAGGCCGCAGTTACAGCAGTTACCCCGGAAGCGCCTCCGATTGAGCCTGAGAAAACGCCGGCTCCGGAAAAGAAAAAAATCCATGTGGTGGATATTTCCGAAGTGGTGAAAGCTTATGCCTGGCGCGAGGCCGAGGAGAAGCTGCGAGACCTTTTAGATAAGTCCAATTTTGTGAAGCAGGCGTTTGTCCGGCTTGGGGAGAAGGGCTACTTGGTTAAATTTTATCAGGAAGCGCTGGCCGCGATTCAAGCCAATAAGGATTTGCTCGCTGAAATTGAAACCCGGGTGTTACATCGCAGTGCGGGCAAAAGCACGGCTGGGAGCAAAGCCGCATCTTGCGAAGTGCTGGACAGCCTTTTGGACGAGTATGATAAGGAGCTTACTGAAGCGGATGAAAAAGGGGAAGTGGTGGTGGACGCGAACGTCAACCAAGCCGCGGCCGGACTCTTTAGCGATTTTGCCACCGGGAAAATAACCTCGCGCGACGAGTTTGAAAAACAGGTGGCTGAAAATATAATTCCTTTGCTCAAAGGACGCAAATTTTCAAGCGACCAAAAACGCGACCCTGAAGCCGTGGGCATGATGTACATCAATAATTTTTGGGAGCTGGCGCAGGGGTACAAAAAGCAGTTAGAAGAAAAAATAGCTGAATACGGTCCGGAACAAAGAGAAAACGCTCTCAATCACGTGCGCGGCGAAATGGCTCTTGATATCCAGCTGGGCTTAAAACAGCGCGATTTATACGAAACCAAGCCCAAAGAAACGCTGAAACTGTACGACAAATTTGTGGACTGGATGCAGAGCATTCCGATACTGAACAAAATTGCCGCCAATCCGGTTGCCTACGGTCTAATAGGCGGCGTTGCCGGAACTTTTGTCGGACGGGGGGTAAAGAGGGCCGCGGCTGTGGCCGGGCTGGTAACCATTGCCGGCATTGCTCCCTGGGCCGCGCCGCTTTTGGCAGGCATGGGTTTTGGCGGCGCTTTCGTGGCGGCTCGCCGGTCGCGCGATTTGCAGTATGACCGGGGCCTGGATTTGCGCCGGGCCACGCTCGGAGCCGAGGTCGGGGGCAAGAGGACCGAGAAAATTCGCGAATTTCATTATGACCAAAAGCAAGCCAGCGAACTTATTGCCGGCCTGACAGCGCTTGTAAATAAAGAAGGCTTAAATAGAGATGATAAAGACCAAATTGCCGAGGTTGTGGCCCGTTTGCAGGTGGAACGGGCGCAGTCAGTTGACCTGATTGGCGTTGGCGCTGGAGAAGGGGAAAAATATAAAACCAAGGCCATTGGCATGAAAGAGCTTAAGCTGGCTTTACGGGAAGTGGAGCAGAAATTTAATTTGGACCCAAAGCAAGACCAAGAGCTTAAAGCTTTGGTGGCCCAGTGGGAGCAGACTTTTACCGACAATATCAATGCCAAAGACAAGGCTTTTACCAGTTACCGGCGTAAAGAAATGGCCAAGGCTGGAGTCTTTGGAGGTATAGTTGGTTTGGCGGCCGGCGCCGTCGGCCAGCATGTAGCCCATAAGGTTACCGAGCTTTTTGGGTATGGACAGGGCAAAGAAAGCGCGCTGGAGCATCTTTACCATGCAGTGCGCGGTGGCGAAGCCGCGCCAGCCGGGCCCCAACTGCCGTCGGAACTGCGCGAGGTGAGCATTCATATTCCCGGCGCTAAAGAACCTATACATTTGGACATTCCAGTGGATGGCAGTTTGCGGCCAGCCGGAGACCACTATGAGTTACTGGGTCCGAATGACGAAAAAGTCATGGATGTTTTTGTGAATCCGGACGGCAGTTTGGAACAGAAGACAATAGACGGGCTGAAAGCGCTAGGGTATGAGGTGAAAAACAATGTGGAAGCAGGCACGCGCCAGGTTAGCCCGCTGGAGCATTTTAAAGACCAGTTGGCTGAGCACAAGCGGATTGATTGGCATGACGAGCCGGGCCAAAAGTACAGCGAAGTCTTTAAGAGGCTGATTGAATTTGAAGGCAAACAGCAGAACCTTTTATTACAGCAGGAGCCTGATGGCACAGTCTATATTGATACCAACAAGATTGCGAATAACTTGGTCGAAAACGCGCGGAATCTTTTTAAAGAATTTGGCACCAATCCGGACGGCACGGTGGATACCAAGCTCGCCCATTTGCGCGACCAGCTTATAGAATGGCAGGAGAACGGCACTTTAAAGGACCATTTGCAGGCAGTCATTATTCCAACCGAGGAGGCGAATCGGAAGGGCTTAAGCTTAATAGTTGAGGGCGCTTCAGACAATTACTTGCTAAAGCTGCCCCAGGATATTTCAGCCGCTTTTAAAACTCCGGGCGACCTTGGATATCTGCACCATCCGGTTCGCTTTATTGAACTGCGCCTGGACGGCCACGTGCTGGCCACCACTACCGGCCAAAACATGCCGGACATCACAGAGGAGTTTTCTCTGTATCGTCCTGAAATTATTCCTCCCTTGGCTCCAGAAGCGCCTGTGCCCAAGGAATGGGAAGCGCCGCCGGTGCTGCCGTTTGCCCGGCGCAAAGCTCTGGAAGCCGCCAAGAAAGGAGAGAAGGCAAAAAGGGAAAAAGAAAAAGGGGAAAAAGCGAAAAAAGTCCCGGTTGAGCCGGTAGCCGGAGCTCCTCGTGAACCTTTGGAACATGGCAAAGCGAAAGACACATTACCGGCCGGCTCCAAAGAGCCAAAACCAGAAGTGGTGCTCAACACAGCCACG
>MHKO01000050.1:13355-17379 GCA_001818435.1 Candidatus Komeilibacteria bacterium RIFCSPLOWO2_02_FULL_48_11 | reverse complement strand
GACGGCTTGTTACACCAAGATAGGGAGCCGATGACCGAAGAAACCGAAAGTCTGGTTGTCATGAGCGTCGCCGGTCATCAGGAACAGGAGACAATATATTCCACCTTGAAAAATTTGGCCGGCCAGAAGCGCCAGGACGGAGAGAGCGTCTGGCAAGGCGACAAAAGCAAGTACGAAGCCGTCTTGCACGTTCATTGGCCCAAAGGCGAAGATGCAACTGAAACCTTAAGCGAAATTGAGCGGTTTAAAACAGACCATCCCGAAGTGCCGGTGCGGGTCTATACCGAGGAAGTTATGGCTGGCCAAAAAGAGCTTGATTTTGACAAGAAAACGGCTTTTGACCTGGCATTACAGCGTGTCAAGCAGCACAAAAAGCCTGGCGAAATTCTTATGATTACCAAAGACGTAAAAGATTATCCAGCGGCAACTTATTTGGAAGATATGCGCGCTAAATGGCTGAGCCAGAAAACAAACGCTCCGGTTATTAGGCCCCCAACTCAAGAGAGAGTGACTAGCGCTGCTTAAGTTATATTGGCAAGATTTTTTTCAGCTCTGCCAGAGTTTTGACTTGTACTAGTTTTGACCTCAATTCCTTGGCCTTGGGAACGGCTTTAATGTACCAGGCTAAATGCTTGCGCAGTTCAATCAAGGCTGGCGGGCCCTTTAACTCAAGGGCTATTTTGGCGTGCTGGAGCATGGTTTGTTTGCGTTCTTGCCACCCGACTTCGCCAAGGCTTCGTCGGGCAAGGGTTGGTTGCGTGTAAGTCAGAGTTCCCTCCGCTCGTCCGCTTGGGGCGGACTCGGTCGGGATGACGTCATGGATTTGCTGAAACAGCCAGGGGTTGCCCAGAACGCCGCGGGCCAGGCCAACGCCATCAGCCCTGGTTTCATCAAGTTGTCTTTTGGCCTCCTCGGGGGTGTAAATACCGCCATTAACCAATAGGATACCGGGATAAATCTGGCGCACGGCTTTAACCATTTCCAAATCCGGCACACCGTCAAAAGCCTGCTCATAACTGCGGCTATGAATCATGATGGCCGAGATTTTTAAATCAGAAATTTTTTTAACCAAATCCAGGGCCGTAACTTGGCCCGCGGTTTCCAGTTTTTCATCTTCGGTATCGCGCTCTTCAATCAAATCACGGATGATTGTTTTAAGCCCAATGCGCGCCCGAATCTTGATAGAAACCGGAATAGCCACTGTCTGGCAGACCGCGGCGATAATGTCGTGAACTTTGTTCAAATCGCGCATTAAAGAAACGCCGCCTCCGGTTTTTACCACTTTATACGCCGGACAGCCGAAATTCAAATCAACTCCAGCATAGCCCGCTTGCTCAATAATTTTGGCGGCTTGAGCGATAGTGGCCGGATTTTTGCCGAAAATCTGGCAAACCAAAGGCTGCTCTTTCGGAGAAAATTTGAGCATCTCCAGAGTTTTTTTGTTGTTACGAATCAAAGCCTCGGCGCTTAAAAATTCAGTGTAAATAACGTCGGCCCCATGTTGTTTGCAAATCTGGCGGAAAGGGGAGTCGCACACCCCGGCCATGGGTGCCAGGGCGAGGATGGGTTTGGGCAATGTTGGCCAAAAGTTTATAACCACCTGTGTTTTTTAAAATAATAGAGCATGCCGCCGGATAGAATAATCATCAAAAAAATTACTTTCCAAAAGCCAAATCCGCTTTTTAAAAACGGCATGCCGCTTTCAGTATTCATGCCAAAAATGGCGGCCAAAAGAGTGAGCGGAAAAATCATCACCGAGAGGATGGTCAGGGTTTTCATGACATGGCTCAAGCGGAAAGAAATAAGCGATTCATTGGTTTGGCGCACCGCGTCAATGGTCGCTTTGTGGTTTTCAATCTGGTCCCAGATGTCGCGGCTCTTGGCGATGAGATGGTTGAAGTTCGGCTCAAGCTTCTTGGCCCCAAAATAGCCGCGGCAGCTGGCCGCGAGCTCGGTTAAAACATGGTCATAGCCTTGCATGCTTTTGCGGATGTCCATGATGTTCTTTTTTGCGGCCAGGATTTTATGAATAAGCTCTTGTTCCTGGCCCGAGAAAAGCTCATTGTCCAGGGTGTCTATGTCCCAGGCCACGTGGTTGAGCATGGGGAACAGAGCATCCAAAAGTTCTTGAACCAAACCCAGAAAGAGCGGTAAGGGATTGGCGGCTTCAAAAAGCGCGCGCGTTTCCGGCAGGCTGTCGGCTTTTTGAGCTAAATCTTTGATGGCCCCTACTTCGTTGGTGTGCACGGTGACTAAAAAATTCTGGCCCAGAAAAACGTCAATCTCGCGGGGGGTGATTTGGCCGGTTTTGCGGCTATAGAGCGGAAACAGGAGCACGATAAAAATGTAGTCCGCCTTAAATTCAATCTTGGGGCGCAAGGGCGGGGTGGCGCAGTCGGTGAGATGGGTTGGCGCGAAAGAAAAATTATCGCGCAGCCAGCGGATTTCTTCTTCGCCATTAGACGCGACGTTATGCCAAGTGAATTTTTTGAAAGGGATTTGAGTGAGTCTGGGGGGCATAAAATTAAGATTCCCGCAAATTACAAATACAATACAAATTTACAAATGAAAACAAAGAATTATTTGTAGATTTGTAGCAGATTTGTAATTCGTGGGGATTATAGATTTGGTTCATCATTAATAACTTGGGTTGTAGTACTGGCCTCGGCCGAAGTCTCGGGAGCACTGTTGTACTCGGAAGCAAAAGGATCCGGAATAATGCCGGGCAAAAGCGCGGATTGCTTATAAGTATTCAAATCTTTGACTTTGTTAAAAAGCTCCATGGCAACGTCTTTTAACGCCACTTCCTGCTTGAGAACCAGCACGGTTTCGGCCTGAACAATAGTTTGATAAAAGTCGTGGTAAAGCACAAATAACAACCCAGCCGCAATGAGGGTGGAAAAAGCAAGAATTGAGAGCCGCAAATAAACAACTGGATCCGCTGGCCTGACGCTGAATTTTAATTTAGGCAAATGCATTTTTTTATTGGGCTAGGAGCCAAAAAGTGTCTACAGCCAAACTGGCGCTAATTATTCTTGAAGAGTTGTCTTTTTCTTGGTGCACCGCGAAAGTGCTTTCCTGGATATTGGAGTACCAGGGCATTTTTTCCAGGCTCTCCAAAAAGCGGGCAATACTTTCCCAGCTGCCTTTAACTTCCAAATTGAATCTCAGGCTTGAAATTAGCTCGTTCGGCTGGCGTTTCCGTTCCCCGATGTTTATTTTCAGTTCCGCGCCCGCATCACTGGCCGCTTGTTCCACGGCCGCAATGTACGGCAGTTCATTGTTTTCTTGCAGCAAAATTTCATCCAAAAAGCCGATACTGCCCTCAATGCGGGCGTAATTTTCCCTGACCTTTTTTTGCAGCTGCCCTTTAACATAGAGTTTTTCCAGGCGCACCCGTTCCTCATAAACCTGGCGGTTAATGGTCCGGATTTCCCGCAGGGCCGGATAAGCCACTAAAACCGCAATCACCAGCGTCAGCACGCCAAAAATTATAGCCGAGATGAAGAAGCGATTTTTAAGATAAACGCGGTCGGCCATAGGGTTAAAAAATTTCGCTTTTAAGAATGCCGTTGAAGCGGAATTCAATGTTGGTTTTTTCCAACAAATTGGAAAGCGGCGCGTCTAAAGATTCAAATAACCCGGAGCGTTCCAGGGATTCTTTAGCCGCGATTAAAGAATCGCGGCCCAGGGCTTGGCCGTTCAAACGGAAAGCCCGGCTGGAGCGGTTTAAAAACAGATAATCCACGGTAACGCCCGGCGGCGTTAAGGCGGTTAATCGGGCCGCAACTTCGCTCCACTTGGTAAAACTGGCTTGCACCTTGTCCGCTTGTTCCACTTTTTTATTGAGCTCGTCAATGTTGCTTTCCAGGCGCAGGCGCTCCACGTTAACCAATGAGGCGCCGTGCCTGATTTTATTGTATTCGTCAATCAGCGCCACGCGGGCCGCGGTTAAAACGGTCGCGGCCAAGGCAATGGCAATAAGCAGACTGCCCAAGAGAGTGTGGGCAATTAAAAAGGCCCG
>MHKO01000050.1:798-13340 GCA_001818435.1 Candidatus Komeilibacteria bacterium RIFCSPLOWO2_02_FULL_48_11 | reverse complement strand
TATTAGATAGAGCCAAGCCAATAGCCGTAGTGTAACTTAGGGCTTCGGCGCTCGTGAGCGGACAGGTGTTTTTTGTTGGTTCAAAAATCAGGTCTGGAGACAAAAAGTTAAGGTCAGAACTGCTGCCGGTTTTGGGCCTGATTTTTTTTAGGTTTTTTACCAGGTTGATGAGAGGATTGCCGGTGTAAATGGCCAGGGGCGCGAGCTTGGCGGCGAGCATTTCTTTAAGCTGTTTTAAGTTGGCCCCGCCGCCGCACATGATAATGGAGGTGATGGGGGAGCCGCGCGGAAAGGGTTCGGCGTAATAGCTAACGCTTTTTTTAATGTCCGCGGCCAGCTCGCCAATTGATTTATTCACTAAATCTTCCACAATGCCTTCAGCGGCCGTTTTATCCAGTCCGCAAAGGCGCTTGGCTTTTTCGGCTTCTTCAAAGCTCAATTTTAGCTGGTCGGCTATCACTTGCGTTATGGCGTCCGAGGAAGTGGCTAGGGTAATGGTGAACTGAATAATACCGCGGTCAAAACAAATAAAGCTGGAGCGGGTGGCGCCAAAATCAACAATGGCGATGGAAGTCTGCGGCTGGTCCTGGAGCGGCAAGAGGCTCTTCAGAATGGCTTCAGCCTCGATTTGCAGGGAAACCGGCATCAACCCGGCGGAAATGAGGCAGTTGGTAATATTGTCAACAATGGCGCGGGGCACGGCTCCGACTAGAACCTGGGTGAGGTTATTATCCAGGGTTTGGGCCACTCGCCAGTCCAGGTATAAGTCATCCGGCGGAATGGGGACGTGGTTGGGCAGTTCTTCGCGAATTCGGGCCGCTAGTTCTTTGGGTTCAGCATTTTCCAAAGTAATCAATTTAATGAAGGAATGGGTTTCCGGCAGGCAAGCATGGACATAAGGCGTGCTGATTTTTTTGCCAACCGGATTTTGCGCCAGTTGTTTTATCAGTTTGGCCAAAGCGTCGCTTTGCTTGATTTCGCCCTGTTCGCTGATGCCGGCCGGCACCACAAGCGAGCCATAGCTCATCAAGGTGGGAGTGCTGCCGATTTTTTTGACATGAGCCAGTTTCAGCGAGTGGTCGCCGATATCCAATCCAAAGGCTTCAAAGTTGTTGGTAAATAACGGCATTTTATCTTTTTAATAAAGTAATAATTATGCAAGCAGCTCCTGGCTATTTATTCTGTTAATATCCCCACGAATCTACGAATCTGTTACGAATTTACGAATAAAACACTGATAAAATTTGCATATTTGTAAATTTGTAATTGATTTGTTGATTCGTGGGTTTTTTAATACTCTTCCTCCCAATGGTTAATCAGCAAGACTTGGGAAAAAAGCGGTTCACCGAGCGATTCATTAATATACACTTGGTTCAAGTTGATGTTAAGCGGGTGCCAGAGGCTGTATAGGTCCACGTTCCGTGCAATAATACCGCCATTGATGTTAAAGTTGACATTCTGTAGCGCGCCGTCCTGGAGCCGGAAAGTCGCGCCTGAATACATCAAGCCGTCAATAGTTACGTTAGATGCAAAACTGCCAATGGAAATGTTGCCTTTAGCCAAAAGTCCCGACGGTTCGCCAACCGCATGGTTGATGTCCAAGGTGGCTGGGGTGCTGCCAGGACTAAAGCCATTACCCACAGTAATAGTGCCATCAGCCGCCAGAGTGCCGTTGATAATCAGGGTTTGGCCTTTTTTGATGTTAACGTTGCCGGTAACATAGGTAATGCCGTCTAAAGTTGCGACCGGCGAGTCGTTAAGGAGCTGGCTGAACTGGCCGCTGGAGTAAATCTGGTCAGCGCGGGATTTGTAAGAAGTCTCGCTAGCTGAATCAAAGTCAATTTCCGGCATTAAAATTTCATTAGGAATTGGCGGGTTATCCTCGTCGTGCACAGCCGTGGTTTCCAAATTAGAAGATACGCTCACGTCCACTTCGGTTGCTGAACTGGTGCTGCCGCTTACGGTCCAGTCGCTGAAAAACCTAAGCTCCACGTCATCATTGGCGAACAGGTCGCCGCCGGTAATATTGACCTCGCTGGCCGTGCTCTTAATCTGCCCATTAGTGAAGACAGCGACTCCATCAACCGGCGTGGGATTTAAAGCTTTAAAGACGTTGGTTCGCACCACTCTCTGGCTTTGGGTATCGCGCACTGGAATGGTGGAGGTGGCTATAATCACGGCATTAGCCAGAGCCTGATTAGCTACGGTAACAGCGTACGAGCCAGTGGCGCCCAGAACATTGTCGCGGTTAATGGCGGCGCTCCAATTGTCAATGGTTTCAAAGTTATTTCGCCACTCCGGGTCGTTCTGGAGCTTCCAAATCGCTTCCTGAACCCCGGCCTCGGCCAGATAATACGCTTGGGGCGATTCCCCGGTAATGTGGGAAATTTTTACTTCTTGTATTATAGCATTTAAGTAAAAACTAACAATTATAGTCAAGGTCGAAATGACGACTAGGCAAGAAATGAGTAAGAAGCCATTAGGATTTTTTATTGCGTTTTTTTTCATTTGAACTTCGTTCAGTGTCATTGCGAGGAGTGAGCCGTACCCGGCGAACGACGCGGCAATCCCAGAATTGATTTCGGGATTGCCGCCCAAAGGGTGGCCAGCCTCTGGCTGGCTTCGCTCGGCAGTAGCCTCGCTCGCAATGACATCTGGATATTTATAAATTCCGTCCAAAAAGAGTGGTGCGCGTGGTCTGGGTGGCGCTGCTTTTTTGCAGATAAAGTTCAGCGGTTACTGGGTTGTGGCCGTAAAATTTAAGATTGGAAACATATTGTCCCACCAGCAAATCCTCGATTAGGCGCGCTTGGGCTGGGTTGCCGAAATCATCCACCGCGTCAAAAGTAACTAAAACCAGGGGCTCGGCCGGAAAATAATATTCTTTAACTTGCCGTTTCAAATCCGTGCCAGTAACATAGTAGCGGATATACTGGATTTTATCCGGAGCATGACCGTCCTGAAGTTCCAGCTCTTTGGGCAGGGCCGGGCTCTCGGCCTCGGCCGTTTCGGCCAAAGGCGTAGCCACTTGCCGCGTTTGCCTAATGTCCCGAGTCAGGCGCTCAATAATGACGCGCGAGTTTTGCGTCAGCTCGGACCGGTTGGCCGAAGTCGCGAGCGAGCGCAAAGACAGGGTGTAAATGGAGAGCGCTAATCCTAGGAGCGCCACGCCCACAGTCATGGCAATCAGCACCTCGAAAAGGGTGAACCCGGAATTGTTTTTTAGCAATTTAGCAATCATCGTTTTACTTTTAAATGCACCAGCTGGGCCGAGTGGTCGTTGCCGCCTAAAACATCTGGCCAGTAAATTGTTGCCGTGATTTTTTTCAGGCCAATGTCAACTGCTGAAGCGTTAAAATTGGAATCAACCAGTTCCACGGAGCTGGAGCGGGTGAATTTGTAAAAAGGATTCGCCGGGTCGCTCTCAACGTGAACCTGGTTTTCCAAAGTTCCCGGAGTCAGGGCGTTGTAATCCAGGGCCGTTAGTTCCTCAATTTTGGCCTGGGCCAATTGGTCGGCCACGGTGGCAAGTTCAATGTCTTTATTGGCTTTAATGCCGGCGGGAAAAGCCTGCAACAAGCCCAGAATACCCACGGCCAAAAGCGTAATGCTGATAATAACTTCAATGATGGTGATGCCGTGTTGGGAAGATAGGAGTTGATTGTGTATTTTTATTGTCATGTCTATTGTTTTTTGTCATCTCGAGCCTCGGCATGAGTAGTCTTAAAACACAAGGGACGTCTATCTGCCATTAAGATGCTAATTGCCTCGTGCCAGGCGAGGCGAGGAGATCCCCTGGCAATTGCACGAACCAGGGGATCCTCTCGGCGTGCCTCATTCATCGCGGCGAATAACATTGCTATGTTTCCCGCGTTCATTGCTTATGGCGCATCCCCAGAACGCCTCGGGATGACAGTAGGCCTCGAGATGACAGTAATACTCGGAACGACGCGGTTTATTGCGGTTTATTACTGAAATTCCGTAATTCCGAAATTTTTTACTCTATCCTCACATACCCCGACGGGCTGACGATTATTTGTTTTTGCCGGCCGTCGCTATTCTGGAGCACAATGGTTCCGGCCTCCGAGGCCGCGCCGGCGCTGGAAAACGTTACGGTGTTGCCAACAAACGGGCCAACGGAGTAAAACTGAACCATTGAAGGCAGAGTAATGTTTTCCCAAACATCAGCCCCGCTGACTAACTGGTATTTATTTTCAATGATTAGGAATTTAATTCCAAAAACGTTTTGCCGGGTTAGGGATAAATCGCGGGTACGCTGCAAAGCCGAGCGCAGTTCCTGGGCCGAGGCGGAAAGTTTTATGCTTGGCTGGTGAAACTTGATAAAAGCCGCGCCCAGAGAAAGAGTGATGGCGATAATGCCGATACTGACCATGAATTCAATTAAAGTTATGCCTCTAGTTTTAGCTTTGTGCATAAATAAACATTTGGCTTCGCTATGGGATTGGTGATTTATTTGTAGATTTGCAGTCAATTTGTAGATTCGCGGGATATTTAAACTGCTTGGCTTAAAGAATACATTGGCAGAATAATGGCCACGGCCATGCCGCCCACAGCGCCGCCTAAAAGCAAAATCAGGATCGGTTCAATTAAAGCCGGCAGAGAATCCATGGTCTGGTTGACGTCTTCTTCGTAGAACTCGGCCAAGTCTTTTAGAATTTTGGAGATTTCCCCGGTTTCTTCGCCCACAGCCACCATCTGCTCCACCACTGGGGGATAGAGTTTTTCGAACTTAAGCATTTCTTCCGATATTTTCCGCCCTTTTTCCACTTGTTCGGCTATGGCGTTAAGCGAGGCGCGAAAATGCTCGTTTTTTATCACCTGGGCCGAAAGTTTTAAACTGGCCACCACCGGCAAATCAGTGGCCAAAAGCGAGCCTAAAGTGCGGGCGATGTTGGCTAAATTTATTTTGGTCGCGATTTTTTTTATCACTGGCAGATTAAGGATGATGGTGTGCCAGATTTTTTTTCCGGGCCGAGTCCGGACCGCGTAAAGCAGTCCGCCGACTGCTGCCAGCGCCAGCGGGGCGATAATTAAGATATGGTCGTTCACGCCGTCGCTTAAGCCAATGAGGATTCTGGTGGGCAGGGGGAGGACCACGTTCATTTCTTTAAAAATGGAAAGCAGTTTGGGCACCACAAAAACAAGCATGCCGCCGCCGATGCCGGTCATGGCGATTAAAATCGCCGCTGGGTACATCAGCGCGCCTTTGACTTTCTGTTTCAGTTCATGGCTTTTCTTTAGCTGTTGCGTGAGTTCGGTTAAAACTTCTTCCATCTGCCCGGCCGCTTCACCGGCTTTTATCATGTTCACGAAAATAATGGAGAAGATGTTGGGGAAAGCCGACATGGCCTCGGAAAGAGTAACGCCTTTTTCCACTTGCCGGGCCACGCGGAAAAGCGCGCGCTTGAATTTGGGGTTAGACGATTGCAGCGTTAGGGTGCGCAAAGCGCGCGAAACCGCCAGACCGCTTTTGAGCATTACGCCCAGATTCTGGGTGAAAAAGATTTTTTCTTCAACAGAAATGCCGCGGATTTTATCTAATAACAAATCGAATTTGGCGTTAACGCCTTGAGGATTCAAGAATTTCTGCTCCAAACGGGTAAAAGCATCGTTAACCGGCGTGGCTTCGTTGGCCAGAGAGTCTTTTGGTTTTATTTCTTCAGGAGAAGGCATAAATGAAATGACAAATGTCAAAATCCAAAATTCAAATGAATGTTAAATGTTTAAATACGCACGTCATTCTGAGGCGAAGCCGAAGAATCTCAGACTTAATCCTGAGATCCTTCGCTGGCGCTCAGGATGACGGGTTTGACCTTTTGTCATCAGGGTTTTGACATTCATTTGGCATTTGAGCTTTGAAATTTGACATTACTCTTTAGTCACTCTCAATATCTCCTCAATCGTGGTTACGCCGGCTTTGGCTTTCAAAAAGCCGTCCTCCAGCATGGTAATCATGCCTTGACCGCGGGCTTTGGCGCGGATGGCGTTTGAATCGGCGCGGGTATTAACCAGGTTTTTTATCTCTTCGGTCATAGGCAGAACTTCGTAAATGCCAATCCGTCCTTTGTAGCCGTTGCGGCCGCATTTGTTGCAGCCTTTGCCTTTAAAAAAGAGAATTGAGGAAAAATCTTCCGTCTTGCTGACGGCTTTGGCTTGGGACATGGCTTGGCTGATTTCGGCGATGTTAATGCCGTGATCTTTTTCGATTTGGGCCGCTTCCTCTTTTTTGATCGTGTAGCTGGTGATGCAGTTCTGGCAAATTTTGCGCACCAGGCGCTGGGCCATAATCATGTTGGTGGTTGACGAAACCAGAAACGGCTCAATGCCCATATCCAAAAGCCGCGGCAGAGCCGTGGGCGCGTCGTTGGTGTGCAGCGTGGAAAGCACCAAATGCCCGGTCATGGCCGCGTTGACCGCGATGCCGGCGGTTTCACGGTCGCGGATTTCGCCGACCATGATGATGTTCGGGTCCTGGCGGAGAAGGGCGCGCAAGCCCATGGCGAAAGTAAAGCCGATTTTTGGGTTGACCTGGCTTTGGTTAATTCGCGGCATGCGGTATTCAATCGGGTCTTCAATAGTGGAGATATTAACTCCGGGTTTATTGAGAATGTCCATCATGGTATATAAAGTTGTGGTTTTACCCGAGCCGGTCGGGCCGGTAACCAGAATTATGCCATTGGGCTTAGAGAGGTCGGCTTTAACAGAGTCCAGCACTTTGGGCTGAAGGCCCAGCTGTTCCAGAGTTAAAATCTTTTTGCCTTCATCTAAAAGCCGCATGACCACTTTTTCGCCGTCATAAACCGGGATAATGGAAACGCGGAAAGAAATTTTGTAATCTTTGTTTTCAATCTTAAAGCGGCCGTCCTGGGGCAGGCGGTGCTCGTCAATTTTTAAATTGGAGAGAATTTTTATGCGCGCCACCAGGCCATCCTGCAGGCTTTTGGGCAAATCCATGACGTCCCGCAAAATGCCGTCAACGCGGTAGCGGATGAGCACCGTTTTTTCCAGGGACTCAATGTGAATGTCGGAAGCGCCTTCAAAAATAGCGTATTCCAGCAAAGTATCAACCACCCGGATAACCGGCAAGTCTTTGGCCAAATCTTGAAGTTTAGAGCCGTTTTTCGTTTCTTCTTTACTCACTTCCGCGGCCAGCTTGCCGCCGGTTTTGGTGCGGATGCTGGAGAGCTCATCCTCCAGGTTTTGGTGGTATTGCTTAACCGAATCGTTAATGGCCCCAGGGGTGGTGATAAAAAGCTTCAGGGGCAGCTGCGCCTTCCGTTTTATGAACTCAATTGTTTGAACGTCATCCGGGTCAGTCAGGGCCAAAGACAGGGATTGGCCATCCTTGGCAAAAGCCAGAATTTCATATTTAGAGGCCACGGGCTCGGGAATCAGGAATAGAACCTCCTTGTCTATGGCGGTGTTTTTTAAATTGACAAAAGGCAGGTTATAGAAAGCCGCGGCCGCATTATACAAAATATCCTCGCTTATTAAATTGGAGGTTAATAAGAATTTTTCTAAAGTGGCGCCCTTCTCTTCAGCCTGGGCTGAATACTTCTCAACGTCAGCGGGCTCAAGAATTTTGTTGGCCAGGAGTATGGCTTTTATTTTTTTGTCCGACAGCATTTTGTTTTAGCGATACTAAATTAATACCAAATCATGCGAAAAATGCGAATGTCATTGCGAGGAGCGAGCAGTACTCTGCGAGCGACGCGGCAATCCCGAAATTAAATTCTGGGATTGCCGCCCAAAGGGTGGCCAGCCTCTGGCTGGCTTCGCTACGCCTGCTGGCTTCGCTCGCAATGACAGAAAGTTTGAGTTTTTCGCATAATTCGCATGCATTCGTAGATTCGCATCGCTTTACTGGGTTTAATTATACCAGATAAATGGCAATCACGCCAAGGCGGCAATAAGTCCGCGCTGGACAGATGGGTAAAAAAGTTGTATCATAGAGCTATGTTTAGCAGTTTAGGAATCAATACCAAAGTCGCCCGAGTTTTCAGCTTATTGAGTTTTTTAGGGCTGGCATTGTTGTGGGTATTCACCATCTGGCGCTACCGGATTTCTCCGGATTACATCCCTCTCCATTACACGGTTTATTTCGGTTTTGACAGATTTGGGCCAAGGTATGACCTTTTTTTGTTCGCCGCCATTAGCGCTATTATTCTGGCCGTTAACGCGGCTGTGGGCGCGGTCATGTTCAAAAACCATTCTCTGTGGCAGGCGCTGTGGTGGGCCTTGACGGCTCTTTTGGAAGTGATATTAATGGCCGCTCTGGTCTTGGCGGTTTTAAAGAGCTTATCTTAACCATTTCATGGAAACAACTACACTCTTTCCAGTCATCAAAATTTTTTTGCTGACAACTCTGGCCTTTTTACTGGCTTTTGCCATTACTCCCATTGTTACGCACTTTCTTTATAAGCACAAATTAGGCAAGACCATCCGCGATTCAACGCTGGCTCCGGTTTTTTCCAAACTGCATCGTGCCAAATCAGGCACCCCAACCATGGGTGGTATTATTATTTGGGTGGCGGTATTATTTTTGGCTTTACTGTTTTTTTACATTGCCAAATTTTTTCCCGTTTCCTCGCTCGCGCGCCTGAATTTTCTTACCCGCGCCGAAACGTTGTTGCCTTTGGGCGCTCTAGTCGCCTCGTCTTTGGTCGGCTTGGCGGATGATTGGCTGAACGTTCGCGGGCAGGGGATATTCAAGGGCGGATTGCGCCTGTGGCACCGGTTGTTGATTTACACGATTATTGCCGCGATTGGTTCATGGTGGTTTTTCTTTAAGCTGGACTGGGATTTACTGCACGTGCCGTTTGTGGGCGATTTTCAGGTGGGTTGGCTCTATGTTCCGATTTTCATATTCATAATTGTGGCCACGGCTTTTTCCGTGAATGAAGCCGATGGCTTGGACGGCTTGGCCGGAGGCATGCTTCTCTCCGCTTTTGCCGCTTTTGGAGCCATGGCTTTTATTAGCGGTCGATTAGAGTTGGCTACTTTCTGCAGCGTGATTGTCGGAGCTTTACTTGCTTTCCTCTGGTTCAACATCAATCCGGCCAGATTTTTTATGGGCGACACCGGGGCCATGGGTTTGGGCGTGACTTTGGGCGTCATTGCCATGCTCACTAACACCGCTTTGTTCTTGCCGGTTATTGGCCTATTGTTGGTAGTTGAGTCCGCTTCAGTCATTATCCAGAATTTATCCAAAAAATTCCGTCACAAAAAAATCTGGCAATCAACGCCCATTCATCATCATCTGGAGGCCATTGGCTGGAGCGAGCCCAAAATCGTCATGCGCTTTTGGGTGATTGCCGGCGTCACTGCAGTGGCGGGTTTAGTTTTGTTTCTGGTTGATAAATCGTTTTTCTAAAAGGGCAACGCGAAATATACAAAATATTTGAAAGAATTTTACAATAAAAAAAGGCGGTGCAACCAATATGAACAAAGAAATCATAACCACAAAAATCGCCATTTTTCAGAAAAAGGAAATCCGAAAAACCATTCATAATAATGAATGGTGGTTTGTGGTGGAGGATGTGGTTTTAGCGCTTATTGATAGCGCCAATGTGAAAGATTATATCAATAAAATGCGTCGTCGCGACACAGCCCTATCCGAAGGGTATGGACAGTTTGTCCATACCCTTGAAATTCCCACCAAAGGCGGTAAACAAATGATGAATTGCGCCAATACTGAAGGTATTTTTCGCATAATCCAGTCAATTCCCTCGCCAAAGGCCGAGCCGTTCAAGCGCTGGCTGGCTAGAGTCGGCTATGAGCGCATAAAAGAGATTGAAGACCCGGAACTGGCCGCTCAAGCGGGCGGAAGCGTGGCTGGCAAGGCGCGCGCAGATCTGGAAAGAAAAAGCGGGAAAAAAGTCTCAACCAGCAAAAATTACTTGCCAAAGATACGGGATAGAAAGGCAATAACATGATTGAAATCAAAGGCAAAAAAGTATTACTGCTCGGATTGGGTCTGCATGGCGGGGGAGTGGCTACGGCTTGCTGGCTTTATAAGCAAGGAGCCAAGTTGATTGTCAGCGACTTGAAGTCGAGAACGGTGCTCAAGTCGTCTTTGGATAAATTAAAATGTTGCCAGGGAATCAAGTATGTTTTAGGAGAACACCGCGAGCAGGACGTGCACTGGGCTGATATTGTTGTCCAAAATCCCGGAGTGCCTAAAGAATCGCCTTATATCAAACTGGCGAAAAAGTTAAACAAGCCCGTGGTGAACGAGGCCACGCTTTTTTTTGACCACTGTCAGGCAAAAATTATCGGCATTACTGGCACGCGCGGCAAATCCACGACAACGGCGTTGATTGGCGCTTTACTCAAAGCACAAGACAAGCGTGCTATAGTGGCTGGCAATATCCGGACTCAGGCCATGCTTGATGTGGTTGATAAATTAAAACCGGACAGTACCGTGGTGTTGGAGCTTTCCTCGTGGCAGTTGGAAGGTCTTGAAGCTATTAAAGTCGCGCCGCATTTGGCTGTGATTACTAATTTATATCCAGATCATCTTAACCGCTATAAATCCCTGGCCGATTATTACAAATCAAAAAAAGAAATTTTCCGTTTCCAAAAATTGGATGATATTTTAATTTTGAACGCTGACGACAAAGTCCTGCGCGCCTGGGGCAAGATATCAAAAGGCGAGGTTTTGTTTTTTGGAAAAATTGACCACAAAAAGAGCGGCGCTTTTGCGCGCCATGGCCTTATCTATTTTAGAAAAGATAAAAAAGTCGCTCCCATCTGCAAAACCAGTGATGTGGCTTTGGCTGGGGAGCATAATTTGGAAAATGTTTTAGCGGCCGTGACTGCGGCCAAAGCGCTTGGTGTTCCGGATACATTGATTAAGTCCGTCATAAAAAAACCTTTACAGCTCTCCGGTCGGCAGGAAATTGTTGGCCAAAAAAACGGCGTCACTTTTGTCAACGACACCACGGCCACCACGCCGGTGGCGAGCCTGGCGGCGCTCAAGCGCTTTGGGACAGACGGACAGCGGATTTTATTGATTGCCGGCGGGGCGGATAAAAAACTGGATTATAAAGACTGGGCTCAAGGCGTAAAAAAGTATTGTCATGAGGTCTGGCTCTTGAAAGGCAATGCCAGCGACAAGATGTCTTTGTCGCTTAAAGATTTTAAAAACATCCATTTGAATTATACTAATCTTGGGAGCGCGGTGCGCGAAGCTTTTGATTTATCAGCTCCCGGGGACGTAATTCTGCTTTCTCCGGCTGCAGCCAGTTTTAATTTGTGGAATCATGAGTTTGAGAGAGGAGAGGAATTCAATCGGGCAGTAAGGAAATTAAAATAATCTTTTTAAGAAATCCAAATGTCAAAATCCAAAGTTCCCTCCAGAGGCGGGCAGGCAAATCAATGCCAAATGCTTAAATACGCACGTCATTCTGAGGCGAAGCCGAAGAATCTCAGACTTAATCCTGAGATCCCAGCCAGAGGCTCCCTCCAAAGGATGGTTCGGTCGGCCTTTGGCCGACTTCAACTCTGTTTCGCTCAGGATGACGGGTTTGACCTTTTGTCATCTCGAGGCCTTGAATGAACCCAATAAATCACCAAGGACTTTGATAGCCAATAGACTTGTAAATCTCCAGTAATTTGGCAGGCCGAGGAGATCCTCTATTGGGGTTCGGGATGACAAAATGAATTTATATGGCCATATTTAAATCTCGCTCAAACTTAAATCGTCCTGACACCACGCTTCTCATTGTCGTGGGACTTATTCTTCTTTTCGGCCTGATTATGCTTTCTTCGGCTTCGGTGGCCGTGGGTTTTAACCGTTTCGGGGATGGCGGATTTTACATCAAGCGCCAGCTGGTGGCTTTGGTTGTCGGGCTGGTGGCTTTTTATTTTTGCTATCGCGCCGATTACCATCGCTGGCAGAAATATTCTTTTCCCCTTTTTCTCTTGAGCCTCTTTTTGCTGGTTCTGGTTTTTGTGCCCGGCATCGGCGTGGGCGGTTATGGGGCGCGGCGCTGGCTGGATTTTTATTTTTTCCGCAGTTTCCAGCCCGCGGAACTGGTAAAGCTGTCTTTGATTCTTTATCTGGCGGCCTGGTTCACCGAGCGGGGCGAGGCCGTAATGCGCAATTTTAAAACCGGCGTTTTGCCGTTTCTGGGGCTGCTGGCCGTGCTCTTCATCCTAATCATCAAACAGCCGGATTTGGGAACTTTGCTGGTGATTTGCTGGATTGGCCTGGTGCTGTATTTCATCGGCGGGGCGCACCCCAAGCATTTCGCGGCCATAATTTTGTCTGGCCTGGCTTTGCTGGCTCTGGCCATTAAGCTCGCGCCTTATCGCCTGGAGCGCGTTACTTCTTTTTTAAATCCCTGGCTTGACCCGCAAGGCGCGGGCTATCACATCACCCAGGCCTTGTACGCCATTGGTTCGGGCGGCATTTTCGGAGTGGGCTTGGGACATTCGCGCCAGAAGTTCCTGTATCTGCCTGAAGTTACCGGGGATTCGCTTTTTGCCATTATTGCCGAGGAACTGGGTTTTGTTTT
>MHKO01000050.1:0-728 GCA_001818435.1 Candidatus Komeilibacteria bacterium RIFCSPLOWO2_02_FULL_48_11 | reverse complement strand
GATAATTATGGCAAACTGGTGGCCGTGGGCATTACGGCTTGGCTTGTAGGCCAGGCCTTTCTGAACATCGGCGCCATCACCAAAACCCTGCCTTTAACCGGCGTGCCTCTGCCGCTCATGTCCTACGGCGGCACGGCTTTGGTGATGACTTTGGCCGGGCTGGGAATATTGCTTAACATTTCAAAGACAAGTCGAGTATGAAAATAATGCTCGTGGGCGGCGGGACCATGGGTTCGGCCAGTCCCTTGCTCGCAATTTACGAGGAGGCCAAAAAACAGGGCAAGAACTGGGACTGGTTTTGGATTGGCACCAAGTCCGGGCCAGAGCGGCCGGTAGTTGAAGCTTTGGGCATTGGCTATGAATGGATGCCCACGGCCAAGCTGCGCCGGTATTTTGCCTGGCGCTCGCTCGCAGACCCCATCTTTTTTATAATCTCGTTTTTCCGCAGTCTGCTAGTCATAGTTACCATCAAGCCGGACGTGGTTGTATCCGCCGGTTCATTCGTCGGGGTGCCGGTAATCTGGGCGGCTTGGTTTTTCCGGCGTTTCATAATCATCCACCAGCAGGATATCCGGCCGACTTTATCCAATAAACTCACGGCTTGGTGCGCTAGTAAAATCACGGTCAGTTTCAGCAAATCACTGCTGGATTACCCGCATCAAAAAACGGAATTAATCGGCAACCCGATTCGCGAGTGGGTAGGAGAGGGGAGCGTTGCCAAAGCGCGC
>MHKO01000049.1:17227-24253 GCA_001818435.1 Candidatus Komeilibacteria bacterium RIFCSPLOWO2_02_FULL_48_11 | reverse complement strand
CAGCTGTCACCTTATCAGCCGGCAACTCGTTCCTGTCGGAATATTCTTTGGCAAGTTCAGGGTGAGTGGCGGCCAGGTTGTTGGTAGGAGTTATGATTAAATGCGCACACGCTGGGCAACCATAACCTCGCACACGACTACCACCCGCCGCTTGCCATTCATGTCCGCAGGTGGAACATTTCCACCAGAGCTTTTTATCGGTTGTGGCATATACTTTATCAGGAGTTAATTCATTCTTCTCTGAGTACTCCTTTGTAAGTTCGGGGTAGGCGGTAGCTAGGTTATTAGTAGAAGTTACTATTCTGCCGGCACACGCAGGACAACCAGTGCCTGAATAAGCTCTACTAGTTCCCGTTGCTTGCCATTCATGTCCGCAGGTGGAACATTTCCACCAGAGTTTTACATTCGTACCAGCACGAACCATTTCAGGAGAAAGTTCATTCTTCTCCAAATACTCCTTTACAAGTTCCGGGTAGTCAGAGATGCACTTCGGCTTCATCCGTTCCACTATTTCGAAAATCGACAGCTGTTCCTCAGTGAACCGGAAATCAAAACCATTGCCGGAAAGGTGGATCAAGCCAGTGTCAAACTCTTGCTCTCCTCCTTTGGCGCGTTTGACATTTTCAGCCATCGCTTTGATGGCCAGTAGACGGTGGATGTTTGAGACAAAGTCAAGCACTATGTACTTTTCCTTGCCCAGTTTCTTACGCGCCCCTCGGCCAAGCTGTTGCAGGAATATGCGCTCCGAATCCGTGTTGCGGTAAAAAACGATTACCTCGGCGTCCGGAATGTCAACTCCCTCATTCAGCTTATCCACAGCGAGGATATACTGCAGACCGCCGTCGCGAAATGCTTGTAACGTTTCCCGGCTCTCTTTGTAGCCGCGGCCGGTGTGATAGGGTTTGGATCCGGGAATGAATTCGGCGAAATGCTCCGCATGCTCAATCCGTTCGCAAAAGATAATGGTTTTTTTATTAAACTCCATTATCCGTTCTGCGACTTGCTCATCGCGCAACCTGATGAAAATTGATTCATTGAGCTGGGCGAGGGAAACACGGCGTTCTTCGTCTAATTCTTCTCGTATCAGCCGGCGCAGCGAGGATGTGCGTAGATTATCCGTTATTATGTGATACTCAAACGGAGTCAGCCAATTATTGGCAATAGCCTCCTCCAGTGAGATATTAACCACTTCCGGCCCGAAGATATCCCTGATGTCCTTATCGTCAGTACGATTCGGGGTTGCGGTCATACCGAGCAAATACCTCGGTGTGAAGTACTTGACTACCGGTTGGAATGTTGGCGCTGCGGCATGGTGACCCTCATCGACAATGATAAACAGAAATTCATCTAGGAAGAAAGCATCTTTCCAGTGGTGAAATGTTTGAAAAGACGCGAAGCAGACGTCAACTTCGTCGAACACCTTTCGCTCGCCATGGAAAACGCCGAGTGTCACCTCATCGCCCAAAACCGCGCGAAATTCACCCAACGCTTGTTCGAGAATTCTATTCTCATGGCACAAGAATAACCCCCTCCCTTTGCCAACATGTTTAGCCGCCCAGGCCGCTGCCTTGATGGTTTTTCCAATGCCGGGTGGAGCGACCAAAAGAGCTCTGTTGCTGTGTTTGAACCAGGTATTCAGTTTATCAACAGCTTCTTGCTGGTAAGTGTGTAGAGTTACCATGACTTGCCTCGCTTTCTATTGAGAGCTGGTTTGAGTATCAATGTGTTGTCAAAGACCAGTTAGTTTGGAGCTATTATATTGGAATTAACCAAAAAAATCAACTAAAACGGTTTTATTTTGCCCCCTTGCCAAGGCCCTTTTTTTGTGTTAAACTGCAAATACTTAATTAACTAAACGCAGTCAACCTTTAGAAAGTGTTTATTAGTGCTGACAGTCGATATCTGGCTGAAGATCGCCGAAACTTTCGACTCCAATAACGCGGTTAATTAGAGTTACAAAGATGCAAGTTTTTCTCACCTTTGTCTTAGAAACTACAAATTTAGGTAAGATAAGCCGCAGGGCTTAATCTTGTTATCTTGTTATCTTGCGCGTTTTTGTCAGTACCAACCTCAAGCTTTAGGTGATTGCTTTCAAAGAGGTAGGTATGTCTCAGACATTTATATTTTTGCTCAAACTCGCCAGCTCGCTGGCGGCGGGTTTTCTGGTTGGCTACTACATCCGCAAACTGGTGGCGGCCAAGTCCGTGTCTTCGGCGGAAATGCGGGCCGAGCAGCTCGTCAATGAGGCCAAGGCCAAAGAAAAAGAAGTTTTGTTGAACGCCAAAGATCGGGCTTTGGCCATTATTGAAGAAGCCAAACTGGCCGAAGAGGCGCGGCGCAAAGATTTGGCCCATGCCCAGGCGCGCTTGGAAAAGCGCGAAAGCTTGTTTGACCAAAAACTTTTGGATTTGGAAAATAAGCAATCCGAGATAGCCGAGAAGAACGCGCGGCTGGAGCAATTGCGCCAGGAAATCCAGCAGATAAAAGACCAGCAGATGGCCAAACTGGAAAAAATCGCCGAACTCACCCAGGACCAGGCCAAAAAAGTCCTGCTTGACAACATTGAGCTACGCTCCAAAGACGATTTGCTGGCCCGGCTGCGGAAAATGGACGACATTGGCGCCGAGGAATGGGACGAGAAAGCGCGTCAGATGCTTTCCCAGGCCATGGAGCGCTGCGCTTCTTCCCACGCGGTGGAAACCACCACCACTAATCTGGCTTTGCCTTCGGATGAAATGAAAGGCCGCATTATCGGCAAAGAAGGGCGCAACATTAAAACCATTGAACAGCTGACTGGTGTGGAAATCATTATTGACGAAACTCCGGAAACCATTCTGATTTCCGGCTTTTCGCCCATCCGCCGGCATCTGGCCAAAAAGGCTTTGGAAAAATTGATGGTTGACGGCCGCATTCATCCGGGCCGGATTGAAGAAGCAGTGGAGCAGGCCAAGCGCGAAATCGCTTTGGACATGAAAAAAGCCGGCGAAGAAGCGGCTTACGCCGCTGGGGTGGCTGGCTTGCATCCTAAACTGGTTCAAATTTTGGGCCGGTTGAAATACCGCACCAGTTATGGCCAGAACGTGTTGCAGCATTCAGTGGAAGTCTCGCACATTGCCGTGCTTTTGGCTGAAGATTTGGGCGCGAATTTGGAACTGGCGCGCAAAGGCGGCCTGCTGCATGACATTGGCAAGGCCGTGGACCACGAAATTGAAGGCGGCCATCCGCAAATCGGCTTTGACATCTGCAAGAAATTCGGTTTGCCGGAGGACGTGGGCAAAATCGCCTTAACCCATCATGAAGACCATCCTGAACTTTTGGAATCTGTCATTGTTAAAGTGGCGGACGCGCTTTCCGGCGCCCGGCCCGGGGCCCGCAAAGACAGCTATGAACATTATTTGCAGCGCTTGACCGAACTTGAAGATTTGGCTAAAGGATTTGAGGGCGTGGAAAAAGCTTACGCCATTCAGGCCGGCCGCGAGATTCGCGTTTTTGTGGAGCCGGCCAAAATTGACGATTACAGCTCGCACGAGCTGGCCCGCGAAGTGGCCTCCAAAATTGAAGCCGAATTAAAGTATCCCGGGGAGATTAAAGTTACCGTTATCCGCGAAACCAGAGTCATAGAATACGCGCGGTAATGTCAGCACCGCCCGCCTTCGCGCTCCGTCGCCATAGCTTTGGAGCGTCGGCGACCGAGGCTACGGCGGGCAGGCAGATAGCCACAGATGGACGCAGATTTACGCAGATAACGCAAAACACACTCTTGTTGCCAGGGTGTGTTTTGTGGTAAGAGTAATAACATGCTAGAAGACTGCCTAAAACAATATTTTACGTTTGATTCATTCCGGCCCGGCCAAAAAGAAATCGTGCAGAGCATTCTTGATGGCCAGGACACGGTCGCCATTCTGCCGACCGGTGGCGGAAAATCGTTGTGCTACCAATTGCCGGCGCTCATCAATAACAATCTCACGCTCGTGGTGTCCCCGTTAATCGCGCTCATGCGCGACCAGGTGGATGCTCTGCAGGCGCGGGGCATTCCGGCCACGTTCATCAACAGCTCGCTTAGCCCCGAAGAAATGGATGAGCGCCTGCAAGACGTGCGCGATAGGTCAGTGCAGATTGCGTATGTTGCGCCGGAGCGGTTTTCAAGCGAGCGGTTCCGCCGGCTGCTCGGCGAAATTCGCATTGGCTTGTTCGCGGTTGATGAGGCGCACTGCATCTCGCAATGGGGGCATGATTTTCGGCCTGATTACCGCCTGCTTGGGGGCCAAATCGCCTCCTTAAAGAATCGTCCCACAGTCGCGGCCTTCACCGCAACCGCGACTCCGGAGGTTCGGGACGACATTGTCGCTGGATTGGGATTGCAAAATCCGCAGGTGCACGTGCGCGGGTTTGACAGGCCCAACCTCTATTTTTTCGCGCGGCCAAAGCTCAAGGAGCGGGAGCGTCAGCACGAGATTGTCAGGCTGGTGCGCTCCATTGAAGGCTCCGGAATCGTCTATGCGCTCACGCGCAAGCATGCCGAGGAACTGGCGCAGTTCCTGAATGAGCAGGGCATCAGCGCGGTTGCGTACCACGCGGGATTGGAAAAAGCGGAGCGCACTCGGGTCCAGCGCGCGTTCATGGACAACCAGTTCAAAGTCATCTGCGCCACTGTCGCGTTCGGCATGGGCATAGACAAAGCAGACATCAGGTTTGTCATCCACGCGGGCATGCCGTCCACGCTTGAGGGCTATTACCAGGAAGCAGGCCGGGCCGGGCGCGATGGCGAACGCGCGTACTGCATTCTGCTGCAGGGCGGCCGGGATAAATCACTGCACCACTTTTTCATCAACCAGAGCCGCTTTGAAATGCAAGATAAGGGCAAGCCAGAGCGCGAGATTGAATCGTATCTGGCAACCAAGTACCGCCAGCTGCGCGCCATTGAGCATTATCTTGAGCGCCAGGGCTGCCGTAGGCGCGCGATTCTGGAGTACTTTGGGGATGAGGCCATTTCCCAGCTGGCGGAAAATTGCAAAGCCTGCGATGCGTGCATTAATTTCCAATGGCAGTCCGAGTCGCGCGATAAGGCCTTGGTGGAGAAGCATCTGGAAAAAAAGAGTGATATTTCAGATTCAATTCTGGAGTCTGCCAAGCTGTACCAAGCCGGGCAAACGCCGGACGAGATTGCCAAAATCCGCTCCCTCTCGGTGGGCACGGTTTTCAGCCATCTGTTGCGCTGGTACGCTGCGGGCGGGGATTTTAAGGTTGAGGATTACATTACTCCAGAGGAGGAAAAACAAGTGTTTGCTGCCATGGTGCGCGCTGGCGATTTATCTAGATTGACACCAATTAAGGAGCAGCTGCCAGATGATTTTGCGTGGGAGAAGATTAAAATAGTGGTGGCCAAGGTGCAGAGGATTAGGCTGTAGGCTGTAATAAAAAAAATTGACAAACATGATAAATATGCACTATACTGCATGTTCTCTTTTAAAAATCACGTTCAAAAGTTTATTGACCTTTTTTGCGAGGGAAGAGAGGGAAGATACGATGCCGAATACCGAACCCAAGCTTTATAAGCTTCAGAAGAAAGATTTGGTAGCGTGCATACTAAGGGTTTTTGCAAAGCTCGTGCTATTTTCCTTTCATAGAATTACCATGGAAGGATTAGAGCACTTGCCGAAAGAAGGACCAGCTCTACTACTCCCGAAGCACTGTACGTATGGGAGAGACGTGGCGCTGGAGGCGATTGCGTTGCATAGAGCAACAGGAAGGTACGCTAACTTTCTGATGCGGGCAATCGCTTCACGATTTTATGAATGGGCTGGCGGGATAAAAATTGCCCGTCCAAAAGATGTGCGGAGAGTGCCGGGCGCGAGAGCGCTCAACCGCGCATCGTTTGAATACATCCGCTGGCTCTACTTGCAAGGCGAGGTTCTTGTCGCCCATCCAGAAGGCACCCGAAATCCGTACGACATGGGCGCTCTTAAGATGGGTGTTATCAAACATTTAATGGACGTTGAGAACGAAGCCGGCCGGTGTATTCCATTGGTGCCGATTGGGATTCGATACCGCGGCTACTGGGTTCCCTTTTCGCGTATTGAGGTTAAAATAGGGGAGCCGGTATATGCTGATGATTTTGAAAATATAAAACATCTGCTCTCTTACCTTCGAGAGCAGATTAGCCAGCTAAGCGGCTGGGTCATTTAATTCAGCCGTGTTGCAGGCACTGCTATTCTCGTACTTTTTGCGGTGTAGCGCCGTTCCGTATAACGGCGCTTTTTATTTGGTTGATTTATTCAATTTTTGCGAGTATTGTTAGGGTAAGGTGATAACCGGGAGGTTACTATTATGCATATGCTACGGCGGGTATAGAACATGACTAACAACGTCATCGTAAAAAAATCAAACATCCAAGGAAAAGGCGTGTTTGCGAATAAGGATTTTAGGCCGGGTGATGTTATTTTGGAGATTGATGATTCGCACGTTGTCAAAGACTCGGACAAACTTACTAAAAGGCAGTATGCGTTTGATTTGGATTACCTTGAGAACGGAAAAGTAGTGCACATGCAAGCGCCGGAAAAGCGCATCAACCACTCGTGCCATCCGAACGCGTACACCAAAACTGCGCGCGGAATCCGCAAGGTCTATGCCATGAGAGATATTACCAAAGGAGACGAAATTACGTTTGATTACGCAATCAACGGCCACAATGACGGAACGTTTGCCTGCCATTGCAAAAGCAAGAAGTGCCGCAAAATATACCAGGGGAATTTTTTCAAACTGCCCAAGGCCATCCAGCGCAAATATCTGCCGTATCTTGAGGATTGGTTTAAGAAGCAGTTTAGGAAAGAAATAAAAGGGTTGACTTTTTAGTCTGGAAGGTGTAAGATAGAGCCTTAATTTAAGGAGGGTAAATACTATGAAAACAAGCATTTTTTCTGCTTTTTTCGTGGCTCTAATCGCTTTATCTTTATTTATCGCGCCCCAGGCTCAGGCCGTGGTTATCCTGAAAAACTACACCCGTTTTACCCCGACTTTCAACAATTT
>MHKO01000049.1:13734-17172 GCA_001818435.1 Candidatus Komeilibacteria bacterium RIFCSPLOWO2_02_FULL_48_11 | reverse complement strand
CCTCTTCCGATAAACCGTTAAACAACAACCCGCCTCATCGGCGGGTTTGTTTTTTGGGTTTGATTTTTGATTGGTTCGGGCGTAAGCTAGGAAAGGATTATGAAAATGTTTTCGCTAAAATGGCCAGTCATGATAATCGCCGGATTTTTTCTGCTGGCTGGTTTTTTGCCGGGCCGCAATCCAACCCTTGATAATCCGCCAGCGCCAACAATTCCTCCTTCGGACAACAAGACAGAGGAGCAGGTTAAAGGCGTTGCCACCACTAGCCAACCGGCACTGGTTCCACCAAAGCCAACACCAAGCGCTCTGTCGGTTCAGTCCAATCAAAATAAGGTCGTTCCAAAACCCGTGGCCAGCAGCCCCCAAGACGCACCAGTCGCGGACGCGAAACAGTCATTGTATAATGTCATCAAAGTTGTGGATGGCGATACTATTACTGTCAATCTAAACGGCGCCAATGAAACTTTGCGTTTGATTGGCCTGGACACGCCGGAAACGGTTGATCCAAGAAAACCAGTCCAATGTTTTGGCCTTGCCGCCTCCAACAAAGCCAAGGAACTTTTAACCGGCCAGCAAGTGCGTCTTGAAGCCGAACCGTCCCAAGGGGAGCGGGATAAATACCAAACCCAATTCAAACAAGCCGAAGATGAGGCTCGCTTGAATAAAAGGGGGTTGTGGGCTGATGAAGTCTGTAACGAACAGCCAGCGCCGGTTGCCAGTCAGCCGTTGCTCTCTGAATCACTGCCTCTGGGTCCGGCTGGGGCTGATGATTGTTCGGGCAATAAATACAACTGTACTGATTTCAAAACTCAAGCTGAGGCGCAGGCCGCGTTTGATTCTTGCGGGGGAGTGAAAAATGACATTCACAAGCTGGACAGCAACAAGGACGGACAGGCGTGCGAGAGTTTGCTGTGATGCCTGGAATATCTTACAACCCGCCGCTTTAGCGGGCTTTTGATTTTTCATCCCGGAGGATGATTAGGCGGTAGAAACTAAAAACATTTTTTGGTACAGGTTGATTTGTTGGAGAAAAGGGGTAGAATAGAGGTGAAATAATAATTGATTAAAGAATATATATGAACCTACGGAAACAGCGGCCAAACGCATTTACAGGGAGTAAACAAAAAATTTGGTTAATTGTTATTGTGGCGGTGTTTATGGTTTTAGTTATAAGGGGCAGTTTTTATATATGGCAAAAATCTGCAAAAACGGCCCTTGTACAAGGCCCACAACAAAAATATGCGTCCCCAGAGAATCCTGTAAATGAATTTGACCAATCCCCTTTTTCTGATAAAGAAATACTTGAGGCCGTGTATTCCGACTACAGATTTCCCGAGGGATTCTTTACCGAAGATTTGACATATCCAAGAGGAGGGGACCTTTTTCACAAGATAAGCTACTTGGACGAATTTATAAACAATGAAAGAGTATTTTTTTGTACTGATGATGTTACTATTGCACGGCAACATGTGGAAGAGGAAATTACGAAATTCAATCGCGCAAAGGGGTACACTGCGCGGACCATTATTAAAGAGAATCAAAATGAAAAAATGTTTGAGTTCATTGCGCTGTCCGAAGTACATGACACTGTAAGCTTCCCTTATAATGATTATTATTATAACTATAGAGTGCAGAAATGCGGCTACCTTAGTTACCTGAAATCTGGTTATTTGTACGCCAGCCCTATTATCGGCGCCTTTGCGCCGCGTCCAGTAACCAGGGAGAATGTCAAGGAGCTTTTGGAATATCTGTGGTATTCCGTATACGGCGGCTACGATAATGTCAAGAGCAAAGTCCTGCGTTCGACATCAGAAGACATTGTCGATTCGGTTAAGCACACAATTTTCGAAACAGAAGTTAATCAAGACAACGCTACGGGGGAATGGTGCGATCTTATATCCATAAATAAATTAACGTATATCGTAAACAAAAATTCTGGAGTAATCGAATTATACAAAAAAACTATTGAACCAATAAAAGGCAAATGCAGTCTCGCTCTCTAAAGAAACAATAAACAAATATGCCATCATTAAACGGAAAAATAATTACCGCGCTGACAGCGTGTTTACTGCTGTTAACCGGTTGCTCGGCAACACCGGAAAAAAGGGAAAGCGGTTATTATACTTCGCCCGAAGAATGCCCGGAAATAGTAAAAACTATAATACGTGACAACAGTATTGATTTTTCTTTAATTCACTCTTGCGATGTTCACAAGTTTAAATCAACTCCGGACGCGTATTATGTAATAATTGAATATGGCCCCGCCAAGCGAAAAGGTTTTAGCCTTAGTTTAAATCCGGAACCGGAGTTGGAATACAATGTACTGGCTAAATTGTATGTTAAAAATAAAAATATTGCGCTGGGAGATGGGTGGGATAACAGCCTGGAGCAAATAGACCTTTATTCGGAAGAAAGTGATATGTGTAGTTTTCCGTATGGCGACTGGCTACGAAACATAAAAAATAATAAAGAAATTGATTGGGACTTGGTACAAGTAAATAACCACTATTACTTCAAAATATCATTTGATAATTTTGTATACCCGTTTTTTATCAGTAAGGACATATACGAGTATCCCGACTGGGAAATTAGAGTTAATAGTAGCCGACAATGCGCCTATAATGGCTCCATGCATGTGCGAACCGATGTGGCCCGTGCGCAATTAAACCAGAGGGACATGGCGGCTTCTGACATACTAAATTTTACAAATCTTTCGGTAGATATTAATAGGGTTCCAATAAAATGACGCCCGAAGAAACAAGCATAAATCCAACAGCCACCTCCACTCCCATCTTCTCCTTCGCCCCGCAAGACGGGGTTGCAGAGAACAAGTCCGTGCCACCTTCCACCTCCGCTCCGGCAGTCGCCGGAGCTATGGCGGACGTTCCGCCAATCGAGGAACTGGTCAAAGCCGGTAAGTTGCGGCTCACGGGAATGCGCAAAGGCGACCGCTACACGCCGGCCCAATAGATATGGCTCATTCCCCATGGCGGATATGGCTCACATGGTGGAAATGAGCCTTATTTGCGTTGCGGTTCTGGGAGGGGGTGAGCCATATAATCACAACAAAAAAGACCCTTGGGGTCTTTTTTGCGCGGAATCCGCAATCTCTAATCCGGGGCGGCTAGAGAGAATCGAACTCTCGCGTTCGGGACCACAACCCGATGTTCTGCCATTAAACTATAGCCGCCCCGCATCAGACATTGCGTTGTTAAAATTTATTTGGCTGGTGTCCCCGGCAGGAATTGAACCTGCATATCCAGCTTAGAAGGCTAGTGTTCTATCCATTGAACTACGGGGACGTAAATTACTAGCTATCTGATTCAGTGAAATGACCGCGCTTTTTCACGAAGAGTTTAATTAATGCGCTGTGTCCGCCAAATAACTTATTTGGTAATTTATCTAAATCAAACCATTTCCACTCAGAACATTTGTCTG
>MHKO01000049.1:13281-13724 GCA_001818435.1 Candidatus Komeilibacteria bacterium RIFCSPLOWO2_02_FULL_48_11 | reverse complement strand
TGTTGGCTTACCTTGAACATTGTCTGCACAAAATCCGATGTGAATATAATGTCCTCCTTTGTTATTTGGGTCATTTACAATATTTTCAAAGGTAAGCTTTTGCGCTTTGAGTCCGGTTTCTTCTTCTAGCTCGCGCGCTGCTGTATGTTCCATAAGTTCCTTATACTCAAGATGCCCGCCAGGCAGACACCAAGCGTTGCCTTTTAAAGCATTTTTTCGTTTTCCAAGGAGCAACTTATTGTCTTTAACAATAAAGACATTAATACCGACTGGAAAAGTTGGTTTAGATTTTATCATAAGACACGCAGTTATTTAACTTTAAATGTGTTGTTTTGTCAATGTTTGCGGTCTTTTCCATGAAATGATTTATGCACGTCTTTCAGCTGGCGGTTGGTGACGTGAGTGTAAATTTGGGTGGTGGTGATTGAGGCATGGCCGAGCAT
>MHKO01000049.1:0-13255 GCA_001818435.1 Candidatus Komeilibacteria bacterium RIFCSPLOWO2_02_FULL_48_11 | reverse complement strand
GATCAGTGGCAAAAGAGTGGCGTAAAGTATGGGGAGTGATTTCTTTGGTCAGTCCCGCGGTCCGGGCGTATTTACTCACCAATCGCTGGATCGACCGCGGAGTAAGTCCAATTTGTTTTTGTTCTTGGCCCGCTCGCCCGCCTCTGGCGGGATCATGAGGCACGAATAAAGCCGGCTCAACATCTTGCCTTTTATCAAGATAATTTTTAATGGCCGCTTTGGCGGTATCAGAAAGAAAAACCACGCGCAGTTTTCCGCCTTTGCCGCGAATGGTAAATTCATCCCGTTTTAAATTAATATTCTCGCGTTTGAGTTTAGTCAGTTCCCCAACGCGCAAGCCGGTTGAGAACAGGGTTTCCAGAATGGCCTGGTCGCGCAGTTTGGTTAGTTCATTGCCAGGTGTCTTGAGCGGAGCTTCAAGCAAGCGTTCCAGATCGTCGCTTTCCAAAAAATCAACTTCGCGCATTGGCTCGCGGGCCAGTTCAATTTTCTCTGGCGCGAGCGAAGCAATATCGCGCTTGGCTAGGTATTTCAAAAAAGAGCGCAAAGCTATCAAATGGTAATTTTGTGTTTTAGCAGACAGTTGTTGGCCGGAGCGCGGATCAGAGTAGCGATTTAAGTACAAACGGTATTTGCGAACTAGCTCGCCATTGATTTTCTCGGGCTTTGGATTTTTGGCCCAGCCCGCGAAACGGCGCAAATAAAAATCATAGTTCCGGAGTGTGGCCTCGCTGCGGCCTTTTTCGATTTCGAGATGTTCTATGAAGTCAACAATGAATTGATTTAATTTATCCATATTATTCTGGATTGAAATTGGTTGTTGGTTGTTAGAAATTGGTAGGGAAATTGGAGATTGGAAATTAGTCTTACTAACTAATATCCAATTTCTAATTTCCATTACCAACTACCAATTTCCAATAACCAATTTCCTTTTCATTGTAAGACACAAACGCGTCATTGACAAATTGTTTTACATCCATTAGAGTACGGATATTATTAACCGACATTGTCTGGGCAACGCCAGCGAGCGTGACGTTGACTCGGCAATGCCTGAAGGAGATAAACTATGCTCGACAAGAAGCAAAAAGATCGCATTGTTGCCAAGTTTAAAACCCATGCCAAGGATACTGGCTCCCCGGAAGTGCAAATTGCTATTTTGACCGCGGAAATAAAAGAACTGACTGAACACCTTAAAATCCACAAAAAGGATTTTTCTTCCCGCCGGGGCTTGATAAAAAAAGTGTCCCAGCGCCGCAAGCTCTTGCATTATCTGCAGCGCGAAAACGGAGAGAGCTACGAAAAATTAATCAAACAGCTCAAAATCAAGCGCCGCAACCAAACCACCATGATGCCTCTGGAAGACATGGAAGTGTTTGAGGCCGAGGCGGCGGTAGAAGAAGAAACTGCGCCTGAGGCTGAGGTCTAACCAATTTTAAAAAATCGTCCCACGTATTATTGCGGGACGATTTTTGGTATAATATCAATTAGACTATGCCCAAAAGATATTACTCAATCATTATTGCCTTATTACTGGCGGCTTGGCCGCAGTTAACTTTGGCTCAAGAGAAGCCCGCGCCGCCGACCAGCGTCCAAGCTGTGCAAATACCCAACGTGGCGCGGGTTACTATTACTTGGGCGGCTTCATCGACTAGCGGCGCGCTTTCTCGTATTTATCGCTCCCAGTCCATCGGCAGCAATGGCACGATTTTAATTGACGATTTAAATGCTTTAACTCATACGGATGAGACTGTTGCTTATAACACCACTTATTATTACCGCGTGGCCGCCATGTACTCCGGCATTGAATCAACCTTATCAGCAGTGGCCATGGTCAAGCCGGCGTTGCCAATACCAATCAATATCAAAGCCACGGATACCAAGCAAGGCCGGGAAATAAGAGTCAGCTGGAACCGTCCGACCATGGACATTCCTCTCAAATACACGGTTTATCGTTCCACTACCGGAGGCAGTTCTGGGGGGTCTATAGCCAATAATATTGATACGACCGAATATTTTGACAAAGACGTTAATAATGGCACTTATTATTATTATCAGGTAAAGTCGGTTTACAATACTTACACCGCGTCAGACCCAAGCGGGGCCGTGGGCGCGACCCCGACTGACGCCACGGCCCCGGGCAAGCCTACGGAGGTGAGCGCCAGAGCCGGAAGCGACAACAAGGTGTCGGTTTCCTGGCGCGGTCCAAGTGGCGAGTCTAATTTGCGTTACCGCGTTTGCCGCTCTTCCAGTCCCAGCGGCGTGGGCCCGCAGATAACGGAAACAACCAACACTTCTTTTACCGATACTGTGTGGCCGTGGGCGGGCACTTATTTTTACCGTATCATAGCGTTGGATATGACTGGCAATGAATCGGTGGCCAGTGACGCGGCGCGCGTGGAGATAGCCGCTCCAACCGTCACTCCCAAACAGCAATATAAAGTTTCCGAGTTAGAGGCTGGCGGCACTCTCAACCGCGGGGAAATACAGTTGCGTTGGAAGCTGCCGAACTCTTCGGACATTGCTTACAGCCGCGTCTATCGCCACTTAGACTCTGCCGATACTGCGGCCATGATAGCCGATAAGGTCTATGTTAATTCCTTTCTTGATAAAGGAGCCGAGGGCGGTAAAAGGTATTATTACTTTATTCACTTGGTTGATAAAAGCGGTTATGAATATGAAGCTGGCGCTCAAGTGAGCGGCGTGTCTTTTACCGAGAAGAGCACGTCCACGCCGCCGGCGACCAATGGAAAAACCTCGCTTTCAACTCCGCCAGTGGCGGCCAATAAAGCCAAAGCTCCGGCTAAAACTCCGGTCCCAGCTAAAACTTACGCTTATGGCCGGCCGCGGATGGCGAATCTAAAGTTGGAAGCGGCTCTGGCCAATGGTTTGCGCCAAAAATTAATAAAGAAGCTGGGGGCTAAAAAAGTCCCGGCCCGGCTTAATCCAGTTCTGGTTCGGGCTTATATTTACGGTGGTTATGTCATTGACGAGATCGCGCACACTGTTGTTAATGGTCCGGGCTTGGTTCATCCAATAATCCGGGCCGGGCCGTGGCGCAAGAGCGCGGAATACAAGCGGAAGCGGGGTTGATGCCGCGAAAAAAAGAAGAGCGATTATGTTCCATGGTTCGCTCTTAAACCAGATGCGGTATTTTGTAGCCCGCCGCATTCCCGGGCAGATAAAGAGCATGGTGTCTCCTTTTGGTAATTTCCTTGGGATCTCTACAAAAGCTTCTGACCAAACTTCCAACACTTGACCGGGTACCCGGAGCCGTCTGGAAACGGCTCGCCCTCCTCCAGATACCCCTCTTCTATCAGGGTACTCTGGAAGGCGTACATCCGTGCCCCGAATTCTTGGGGGTCGGTTCGTTTCTTTAGAGTTGTTTGGCGCGCGGTTCTTCCGGTTCAGAGTTCGCAACCTTCGGGGGGTCTAGTAGGTTTAGAATATATGTCAAGGGCTAGTGGGCGATTATTATCGTATTTTGGCTAATATAAGGCAAATTGTAATTTTATTTAGACCTCTTTTCCGATAAATCCCCCTCTTTTACTGGGGATAATTTGTACTTTAATATGATCACCGATATTGGGTTGATCTGGTTTTTTTAACAATGAGCGCGGGATAAAAATGCCAGCCTGTTTAGTAATTATCACCCCGGAGAATTTACCCTCCGCGTTGCGCATTACTCGTTGTACGGTAGTTTTTAATGTTATTTTTTCATTGCAAGCTAATTCTAAATATCCCGGTATGTTATTATATAAACCAACTTTAATTACCGGTGGCTTGGTCGTTTCGTCTAATTCCGGAATAAGCGGGAGTAAATTAGAAAGATTATCACGGCCTAAATGCTGTAGTTCGGTCGCTTGCCCTTTGGCCACAATTTTAGTTAGCCATTCCTTTTTTTCTCTATCATCCATGTCTTTAAAATCAGCCAATTCCAATTCCAATCGCGTTTCGCCATGTTGGCTTAGGTATGCTTCTATTTGTTCGTTAGGTTGTGGCAGGCTAATCTGTATTTTTTTGAGAATTTTGTAATCGCCAGGGCTTAATTCTCCGACCCTTTCCGACTTATTTTGTATTTCTTGCAACGCTGTTAAAGCGAATTCTTGCCGAAGATTAATTGGAATAGCCTGCCAATGAGGCATCCAAACGGCGCATGATGCGGAGTTATTAACCGCCTGCCAGATCTTTTCTTTTAATTTTGGATCTTGTAGTTCATTAATATTATTGAATAAATAACGAAATTCGTTTTTATTAATAAGCAAATAGGCTATCTCGCGCGGCGCATAGTGGAAGAGATCATTTAAGTGTTCAGCATTAAGATTTTTTATCAATTGCCAGTCTTGTCGGGTTAGATAATCTATATTTGTGACGTCATTAGGGTCGCCAGAATAATTTAGCCATCCTTCCAAGGATTTTTTAATACCATCACGATGAATTATTTGTAAAGTTTTTTGGCGAGGGTCATTTGCTACTTTATCTTGAATTATTTTTTTTATTTCTTCCCCAGCTTGAATTAATTCATTTTCCTCACAAAATTTTTCTAATCTTGATAAGGCAAACAGATTGAGTTTGTCAAGCTGTTTAGACAACACATCTTCAATTTGTTCAGAAAACATCCGAACTAGAATCGTTTCATTACCTTCAATCTGTTCTAAAAATTGGTTGATTTGTTCTGGTGAGTTAATGGCATCAGTTGACAAGATTCGGATTGCATGTAATTTGTCCTGTGAGTGTTTAGTGAGTAACATTAAAACTTCGTCTCTTTCATGGGCATGGTACTGGTATGGTTTTCCTCCACTCGAACCCCATTTAACTAAATAAGGAAGGTTATAATATTTAATGAGACTGCGTACATAACCGTCTTTGAGGCCCGATGCCTGCGATAAAGAACGAAGCGAAAGAAATCGACTATGCAATTCAGTCGGCTGAGCGGAATTTCGTTCAGTAAGAACCGACAAAATTTGTTCAATATTGAAGTAATTTTTTCCGCTGCCTTCCAGGGGTTTTAGCGCCTGTTTATCAATTACATCAGCAATTATCTCCGGTCTGATGTTGAACTCCAGCATGATTTGCCCTTTTGTCATAAAGATTTCCCCGTTCCGGACTACGGTTCCCTTGCTTGATTCCTTGACCGGTTCAACAGTTTCAATCTCGATTACTTTAGTTTTTAGGCTGGGTTCAACCAAAGCCGGTTCGTCCGGACGCCGCGATTGTTGTTCCGGATCGGTGCTGGTCGGCGGTATTAAAATTTCGCCGTTGTAAAATTTCTTTTTATCAAAAAGAAAGGGGGTACTCATGACCTGATGTTTTTGATAGTTGCCTAAAAAGTCAACTATCAAAGCGGTTTTTTCCGGGTTATTGGGGTCCAATCTTAAGACGCGGCCAATAATTTGCTGGTAAAATATGCGCGAAGTGGTTGGCCTAAGCATAAGGCAGACTTCGGCTTCGGGCGCGTCCCACCCTTCTTTTAAAGCCTGAACTGAACAAAGCGCCCGGGTTTTTTTATTTTTATATCGTTCGAAAATTTTACCGCGTTCTTTATCGGAGGTCTGGCCAATAACCACTTCGCTCGGAATGCCGAGGCCATTCAGTAATTTATTTATTTTGTTCGCTTGCTCAATTGTGCCGGTCGCCACGAATAATTGTCTGTTTTGAATATCTTTTATACCTTCCTGATCCGGATTGATTAAGACATTTTTCACGGCTTGTTCAATCACGCTCCATTCGCGACTCAACTTTTCATTCAAAGCTTTTTCATTAAAATCTAAACCATTTTTCGTTGTTTTTAAATCAATATCGTCTAAGTTGATCTCTATCCTGACCACCGCGGCCGCGACTGGCGCTAACATGCCGGCTTCAATGGCTTCTTTTAATTCAATCCGGTGAATCTCGTGCGGATAGTAAGTGTCCGCTGATTTATCTGGATCAGCATACAGGATTTCCCCGTTCACCGGGACGGGTTTATAGTTTTCTTTTACTTTTTTGGTGTAAAGATACTCCGGTGTGGCCGTCAGTCCTAATTTTATCGCTTCCGGCAACAGCCGTAATGAATCTTGCACATTGGGAGTAAAGCTATTATGCGCCTCATCGAGAACAATAATTTCAAATCCGGCCTGGGCTAACTCCTCTTTTCTTTTAATCAGACTTTGATAAGTGGTGATTACCGCTTGGCCATGGCTGCCTTTAACGGTCAGTTCCCTGGTTTCATCGCGGTTTTTTTTACCAGGCGTAGTCAGCGAAGACAGATGCGTCACTTCGGCCGAGGGTAAATAATCGGTTAGTTCTTGATAAGTTTGTTCGACTAAAGTTTTTGACGGGACGACAATTAATGTTTTGGCATCCAGAGCTTTTATTAATGATGAAAATAAAACGGTTTTGCCGGCACCGGTCGGATGGGCGATGTATCCACGTTGATAACCGTTAGTAAAAAATTCCTTCAGCGCGACTAAGGCTATTTCTTGGTGCGATCGCAATTTTTTTGGCAATTCCACTTCGCCGGTTAATAATTTATCGATACGTTCGGCACAGGCTCGAGATTTATTTTTGCGTTCAACACCATAAGTTGCAATTTCCTCATTGTCTATTAAACCCTTTGCCACCGCATAATCAACAAGTTCTTGATAATTAAAAGTTGTTAGATTTTTGCTGTCTACCCCGTTTTTGTTGGTTAGAAGGCCGGTTAGCAAGTCTAGATTTTCTGGAGTTGATTTGCCAAAACCGTTATCCGCGATTAATCGTTTAAAATATCGAGTTTGAGAATGCAACTGCTCTGCGGTTTGGTATTCTTCGGTTGCTTGGGCCTCGGCTAGAGACTTTGGCCGTTCTTCTTTTGGCATAGATTTTATTTTTTCAGCCAATTCGTTACGGTATTCCCTAAATTGTGGGTTTTCTTGGTTTTCCATAATTACTTAGTTGGTTATTCTATTGCGTCGTTTTTTGACTTCTTCTCTAATTTGTCTATCAGATATAGACAGCTTTCCCCTCGCACCTTTGAAACACAAATTGGCATATTTTTACGCCCGGTATAAGGGCCAAAGAGTTTGGCCCCGGTAACTTGGACCACATCACGGTGGCGCTTAAATATTCTAAACAAGTTGCCCAAATGCAGGTCAACTGACGCTGGGCCAGTTTGCATTGCTTCAAAAGGCTCTATTTTGATATTACCGGCTTTTATTTCCCGCAAAATTACATCATGGGTGAGAATCATAATGCTTTAAGTATAGCTTTTCTCTAATATAAAGCAATTGATTGACTTTATCCTCAAAAACCGCTAGTGTTAGGTCATGAAGAGATACAAAGACCAAAGAGTCGGAGTATTGGTGGACGTGCAGAACATGTATTACTCCGCCAAAAATTTGTACGAAGCCAAAGTTAATTTTGCCAAAGTGCTGGAAGAGGCGGTCGGCGGCCGAGGGCTGGTGCGGGCCATTGCCTACGTGGTCAAAGGGCCGCAGTCGGAAGATGATAATTTTTTCACGGCTTTGGATAAAATCGGGTTTGAAATCAAAACGCGCGAATTGCAAGTATTCTTAGGGGGCACCAAAAAAGGCGATTGGGACGTGGGTATTTGCATGGATGCCATCCGCATGGCGCGCAAATTGGACGTGATTGTTCTTGTTTCCGGGGACGGTGATTTTCTGCCTTTGGTCTCATACCTTAAATACAGCGAGGGTTGTTTAGTGGAAGTTATGGCTTTTGGCAAAACCGCTTCCGGAATGCTGAAAGAGGAAGCGGACAGTTTTACCGATTTGGGTCTGGAGCGGAAATTTTTAATTAAGAAGTAATTATTAAATGAAGGTTCTGGCGTTTTGCGAGGGTTTATTTGTTCTAGCTTTATTGACTAATGAAGCCGGGCCAAATAAACTCCCTGCGCCAGCCTTTTACGAAAAGGAGTTTTAAGCATGGAAAAAACATACAAACTGCCGCTGGGTCGAGAAGAGTTGGTTTTATCAACCGGCAAACTCGCCTTGCAGGCCAATGGTTCGGTGCTGGCCCGTTTAGGCGGCACTGAGGTTTTGGCAACCGCGGTGATATCCGAAACAGTGCGCGAAGATTTGGGCTATTTTCCGCTCATGGTTGATTATGAAGAGAAGCTTTACGCGGCCGGAAAAATTAAAGGTTCGCGCTTCATTAAGCTGGAAGGCCGGCCCACTGATGAAGCCATTCTCTCGGCCCGTTTGGTGGACCGGGCCATTCGGCCTTTGTTTCCCAAATGGATTAAGAATGACGTCCAGGTGATTTTAACAGTGCTTTCTTTTGATAAAGCCAATGACCCGGACGTGGTGGGCTTAAACGCGGCGGCGGCGGCTTTGTCAATTTCCAACATTCCTTGGTCCGGGCCGATTGCCGGCATCAGGGTGGCGAAGGTGGGGGAGGAGTGGGTGGTGAATCCCAGTTACGAGGAACGCGGAAAGTCGTTGGTTAACATTATGGTCGCTGGCACGGCGGATAAAACAATCATGTTGGAGGCTGATGGCCGCGAAGCCAGCGAAGAGGCGGCTTTTGAGGCCATTGAGCGGGCGCATAAAGAAATGGCGCCGTTTTTGGAGTTGTTTCAAAAGATGCAGTCAGAGTTGGGCCAGCCCAAATTAACAGAACCCGTTGCCGAGGCCGCTGGCGCTGAAGATGGCGCTAATATTGATTACAAAAAAGAAACCGCCAACTTCATCGCCGGACACATTGAGGAAACTTTATTTGGCGGCAATCGCGATACTAAGATATCCCGCAAGCATGCGGTTTCCGAGTTGCTAATCCAGCTTGACGAGCATCTTAAAGAATTGCAAGTCGGCAAAGATAAGCGCAAAGACGCTTTGTCTTTAGCCAAGACTTTAGTGGAACAGGCGGTGGTGATTGCCATTCTTGAAAAAGATAAACGGGTGGACGGTCGCGCTTTGGATGAAATTCGACCGCTAAAAGCAGAGCCTGGGGTGCTCGCTCGCACTCACGGCTCGGGGTTGTTCCAGCGGGGGGAAACCCAGATTCTCTCGGTGGTTACTTTGGATTCTCCGGGCTCGGAGCAGACTTTGGACACCATGGAAGAAGACGACACCAAGAAGCGCTACATGCATCATTATAATTTTCCGCCATTCTCGGTGGGCGAAACCGGCCCCTTGCGCGGCCCGGGCCGGCGCGAAATCGGCCATGGCGCTTTGGCGGAAAAAGCCTTGGCGTCCATGCTGCCTTCTAAAGAAGATTTTCCCTACACCATCCGCGTGGTTTCCGAAGTGCTGGGTTCCAACGGCTCATCCTCAATGGGTTCGGTTTGCGGCTCAACCATCGCTCTGCTTGATGCCGGGGTGCCGATTCGCAAAAACGTGGCCGGCATTGCCATGGGCCTGGCTTCGGACAACTCGGGCCGATATAAGATTTTAACCGATTTGCAGGATTTGGAAGACGGCCCCGGAGGCATGGATTTCAAAGTGGCCGGCTCCAGAGACGGCATCACTGCCATTCAAATGGACACCAAAACTTCTGGTTTGCCCCTGGCCATAGTTAAAGAAACTTTGGCGCGGGCGCGTTCGGCGCGGCTTCAAATTCTGGACGCGATTGAAGCGGTCATCAAGGAGCCTAAAGAGCTTTCGCCTTTTGCGCCGCGCATTACCAGCTTGCGCATTGATCCGGCCAAGATTCGGACCGTCATTGGTTCGGGCGGCAAAACCATCAACGAGATTATTGCCGCCACTGGCGTGGCCATTGACATTGAAGATGACGGCTTGGTGATGATTACTTCCGAAAATCCCGAGGGCGCCAAGCGGGCCGTGGAATGGATTGAAAATTTAACTCACGAAGTTAAGGTTGGCGAGAAGTTCAACGGCAAAGTAACGCGGCTCATGGACTTTGGAGCTTTCGTGGAAGTGGTTCCCGGGCAAGAAGGCTTGGTGCACATTTCCAATCTCTCTAGCGAGCGCGTGGAGCGCGTGGAAGACGTGGTTAAAATCGGCGACGCCTTAGCCGTGGAAGTGACGGAGATAGATTCTCTGGGCCGGATTAATTTGAAAGTTCAGGGCGTGGAGCGTTCGTCCCGCCCGAACAGCGAGTCCGGGCCCCGGCGATTCAATGATGATCGCCATTCCCGGAGCAACGGCCGTCCCCAGCGGCCGGGCGGCTTCCGTCCCAGACGTTAAATTTTTAAAAGACCCGCCCTGTTAATTCGGGCGGGTCTTTTTTAATTTTACTTGATAAGGTAAAATAAGATATATGGCCAAAACAAAAGAACAAAAAAGTGAACCAGCGGCGAACAAAAAATTTGAACAGGCGCTGGCGGCCCTAAATCCGGGAGAAAATTTGGAGATAGCCAGGCCGCCGGAGAAGCGGGGAGCGCGGCCCTGGGTGGTCGCGGCGCTGGCCATTGTTATAGTCGTGGTCGGAGCTTGGTCGGTTGCGTTTCCAAGAACCCAAAGTTTAGCCGACCGCCTGCCCGAAGCAACGTCATTTTATTTTTTTCTGGCTCTGCCCCGGGAGCCGCGCTGGTTTGACCGCATTTTCTTCTGGCGACAGGTTGAAATTCCTAGCGCTAATTTGAACCGGCTGTATTCTAAATTGGATTTTATCAGCTGGCCGGGCGTTGATTTCCAAAAACAAATTCTGCCGCTCCTGAAAAATAAGATTGAGTTCGGGCGGCTGGATAATGGAACGCTTATTTTAAAAACTGAATTAACGGACAAAGGAGAATGGCTGTCCATAACCAAGGCCGCTGACAGTGCCAACAACTACGGTGATGAGCTGATTTACGACGACGAAGCCGGAACTTACCAAGGAGAAATAATCCAGCCAGGCGAACAAGCGGAAACAGAATTCTCAACCGGCCTCTGGCCGGGCTTGACAAAAAACCCCAATAAAATAAGCTGGCTGGTTAAAAACAGCGAACTTTACATTTCTGACCAGCCTGATTGGCGGAATTATTTGAGTCAAAAGCGCTCTCTGCCTAAATTTGAACGCGGAATGATTCAAGCCTTTATAAAAGATAAGGGAGCGTTAAGCGGTCTTGACAGCCTCTGGGGTCAATTTTTTGCTCCTGACAAAGGATACCCGCTAAAAGTGATAGCCAGAAACATCAATCAGAACCTGGTTTGGCAGGCCGGAACCTTGGAAACAAAGTTCTCCTGGGATGAAGTGGGTTCCTTGGAGCCGTCTTTTGACAGCGCGCTCCTGGTTACTGGGCGCAACATCGGCCAAGCTTATGCCCAATGGCAGTCGGTTTTAGGCCAGTTGGAGCAAAGTCAGTTGACAAAAAACATCAATGAATTGGAGAGCATAATCAAAGAATTTTATGGACTGGATTTGGCGCTGGTCTTGGAAAAGATAGAAAAACGCGAACTTGTTTTGCGTTTAAGCGGCAATAATGGGAACCAAGAGCTGGCATTTGGGAACGACTGGTCGCTTCAGATTAAAGATCAAGAAAACAAGATTGACGAAGAGTTGCTGGGTTATTTGCAAAAATTCGGCTCTTCTTTGTTTGCCATCACTCATCCCCAGGCAGTGGAACACAAACTTTCCGATGGTTCAAAAATGATTGAACTCCGGGCTGGAAGCGAAGGCCTGATCTGGCAGCCCTTGGAGTGGTCTTCCCAGGGACGGCAGCATTCTTTTTATTCTTTAAGGGGCCAGGGCGAGACTAATGGTTATTTTATCGGCTTTATTCCGGCCAAAGGGTATTGGCTGGCCAGTTCCTTGTCTTTAATCAGCCAAACGCTGGAAGCCGAGGACAGCTCGCCGCGTCCAACCAAGTGCGCTTTGCCTTTTAATCCGGATTTGCGCCTTGTTTTTTCACCAGCATTAGTCAGTATGACCTTGGCCGCCGCCTTTGACGGCCGTTTGGCAGGTTGTGTACAGTTTTTAGATTGACTTTTGGATTTAGGTGTGCTAAAATAGGGTAGTAATAATAAAACAAAAGCAACCTGGTTCTTTAAAAACATAAATGCACCGAGGCAAACCTGTTTAAGGAAGCAAAGCTGGGCGATCATCTTTTCGCTTCCAGCGCTTGCTTAAAGAAGTTTGCCTCTACTCTCTACTAAGCCAGAAGCACCGACCTCTGGTAAAAAATAAAAAACAAAAAAATATACGTGTCTGGAAGGGAAACAAAAACCAACACTCGGCGATAAAACTCCCAAAACAAATGAGAGTTTTGTGGCCACTCAGAAGGTAGGGGTGTAGCATCATAAGTCGGAATGGTGCACAAAAAAAGACTGTTTGTTGCCAAATTGCTGCACAGCACAGGCTTGTGCTCGCCAATTGCGAGTAGAAGTCTGTGCTGGGTAGCTGCGCCAAGCAGTATATAGGCGCGGGTGCGCCCACATAAATTTTTTTATTGGGGCATATGCCCCGCGCCTTCTTCAATTTACAGGTATTAGAGGCATTATGGCCAAAGACGTTTTTGATAAACAATTTATTGCCAGCCAGAAGGCAAGACTGGAAGCCGAAAAAGCTCGGTTAGAAGCAGAACTGGCGCGCAATGGCAAAAAAGTTGGCTCTGGGGCTGGCGATTATGCTCCAGCTTACCAAGATTATGGCACTGACGAGGAATCAAACGCGGCTGAATACGCCCAGTTTGAAACCAATATCGCCATTGAGCAGGGCCAGGAGCAAGAGCTGGGGCGCGTTCTGCGGGCTCTGGAGAGAATAGAGAAAGGTTCTTATGGTTTGGATGTCAGCACTGGGAAACCTATTAACCGCAAGCGCCTGGAAGTTTTTCCGGCGGCCGAGGCCGACATTTAACATGAAGTCCCAGTGTCGGTATTTCGTCATCAGTTGCTTGGCCTTGGCGGCTGACCAACTGGCCAAGTTTGGGGCAATTAAAATTTTTTCAGGCGGCCAGTCCGCAAAACTGGGCTGGGGTTTTGGTTTGACTTTTTATCTTAATGAGCAATTTGCCTGGAGCTGGCCTTTAAGCAATGCCGCGGCTGTAATTTTATCTTTGGGATTGCTGGCTCTGGGAAGTTTTTTTTATTTTAGATGCGCCCGCGCCAGACCGGAATTGTCGGCGCTGTTTTTAATTGCTAGCGGCGCAGTTTCCAATCTTGTTGACCGAATTGTTCATGGTGGAGTGGTTGATTATATTTCAGTGCCGGCCGGCGGTGTGATTAATCTGGCGGATATATTTATTTTTGTTGGAGTTGGATTATTAATTACACGAATGAAGACGTCACCCTGAGCCCCTCGGGCATACTCGGGGTAAACTCCGCGAAGAATCTCATCGGTTACCCACGAGATCTTTCACTTCGTTCAGGATGACGCGTTAAAATTATGCTTGCTAAAC